>CAZARO010000916.1:0-3140 GCA_964487165.1 uncultured Solibacteraceae bacterium
CGCATCCAGGCCACTTCGCCCGCCACCCCTCCGTGCGAGGAGGCTTTCGGCCTAGGGTCCGCAAACCATTGCGGGCCTGCGACCAGAGTGGAATAGTAGATGCGCGGCCCGGCCTGGTTGGCGTCCATGCCTTTCCTGGCCAAGCCGGCCAGGACGATGTTGTCGCCTCCCATATCGCGGACCGACGTGATGCCGCCCAACAGTCCGAAGCGCAGCAATGGCGCGATCGCCTGCTCATCGCCGGGGCCGGAGGTGAGATGAACGTGGGCATCGATCAGGCCCGGGATGACCGTCATGCCGCTGAGATTGCGCACCACCGCTCCGGCCGGCGGCGGCGCTTGCGAGGCGTACTCCACGGCTTCGATTCGTTCGCCGCGAATCACGATGCGCGCATGCGGCCGGGCCGCCGCTCCCGTGCCGTCGATCAGATTCACGTCGTTCAGCACCAGCACGGTGGCGGCGTCCTGCGCGGCGGCGCCGGAAGCGAGCAGGAGCGAGAGAACAGCAGTCAAGCGGGTCATCAGGAGCAAAGTATAGCAAGGGGAAAGCAAGTTATGATTGCACTTCCAACATGAAGATACTGATTGCTGCGCGATCGAACCGCTTGCTTACTTTACGCGCGCGGCTCAGTATGCCCCTTACAGAGCCGTGACCGTCAGGGAAGGGGTGCGCAAAATATTTATGACGCTCTGTTTTAGAGGCGCTGGAAGCGCTGCCCGGGGAGTTCGGCCGGCTTTGGGTGCTCGGCGAACTGGTGAACTACGGTCCCAATCCCGTGGAGGTGGTGGAATTCGTGCGCGAAAAGGCCGCGATAGTAGTGTGCGGCAACCACGATCACGCCGTCGGCTTCGATGAGGACCCGCGCTGTTCCGCGGCGTTTCGCTCCATGGCGGAAGAGACGCGCCGCTAGTCGCGGACGGTGCTGAGTTAGGAGCAGCGCCAATATCTGCGCGGCCTTCCGCTCACCGCTAGCGCCGCGGCGGACGGTCTAAAGGTGCTGATGTGCCACGCCGCCCCTTCGGATCTCTTCGAATACCGCCGGCAGGAGTCGCCTCTGTGGCTGGCTGACGCCGTGGAACCCGGCGTCAATGTGCAGCTCGCTGGCCCGTTCCAGCGTGCCGTGCCGGGACGCCTGATCGTCAATCCCGGCAGCGTGGGGCAGCCCAAGCATGGCCGCGCCGAGGCATGTTGCGCCATCTGGCAGGACGGCAGGATCACGCCCGCATCGGTGCCGGACGACTGCGAGCGCACCGTCGAACTGCGCCGTCTTTCGCTGTCGGCGGCGGTGTTCGAAGATCTGACGGCGGTGCTGCGAACCGGCAGCGTTCCGGCGCAGCCCGCGAGCACGCGATAATTTAGCCATGGGATACATGGTAAACCTCAGCCTGAGGGGCAGGCCGGCGTTAGTAGTCGGCGGCGGTGAGATCGCCAGGCGCAAGGTGCTGGATCTTCTGGCGTCGCAGGCCAGCGTGACGGTGGTCGCGCCTCGGGCCTGCGAGGGGGTTGTGGCGCTGGCGGAGCAGGGGCGAATTCGCGCGCACTGGAGACCGTATAGGGCCGAGGACATCGGCGATTCCTTCGTGGCGATCGCGGCCACCGACGACAATGAAGTCAATGCGGCGGTATCGAGAGACGCCATCGCGCGCCATGTGCTGGTCAACGTGGTGGATGTCCCGGCGCTCTGCACATTCATCGTTCCCGCGACGGTACACCGCGGCGACCTGACGATTGCCATTACTACGGATGGAGGTTGCCCTTCGCTGGCGAGCATCCTCCGCGAAGAGATCGAGGGGCGCTACGGGCCGGAGTATGGAAAGCTGGTCGGCCTCTTTAGCGAATTGCGGAGGAGAATGAAGGCGCTCGCGTGGGACGGTCCGGCGATTCGCGCGAAACTCGCCGCCATCTACCGCGATGGCATTGTCGAATCGATTGCCGCGGGCGACGAGGGAAAGCTGGATGAGCTGCTGGCATCGGAGAAGATCCGATGAATGTATTTAGAATCGCACTCGCCAATATCCGCTTCCCGGCGACCCCAGAGGAGTCGGTCGCGTTGGCAGAACAGGCCATCCGCCAGGCCTCGCTGGAGCGCGCCGGCATCGTCTGCTTTCCGGAATGCTTCGTTCCCGGCTATCGGGGAATGGGCAAGCAGGTGGCGTCGCCGGACGCGCAATTCCTCGAACGCGCCTGGTCCGATATCGCCGCCGCTGCCGCGAAGGCAGACATCGCCGTGATTCTGGGAACCGAGCGCATTGCCGCCGGCGGCTTGTTCATCACTGCACTGGTGGTCAATCGCGACGGAAGCATCGCCGGTTTCCAGGACAAGGTGCAGCTCGATCCTTCCGAGGAGAGTACATACATGGCCGGCGCCGGGAGACGCATGTTCCAGGCCGGTCCGCTGACATTCGGGATCGCGATCTGTCATGAAGGCTGGCGCTACCCGGAGACGGTGCGCTGGGCCGCCCGCCGCGGCGCGCACGTGGTGTTCCACCCTCACTTCCACCAAGCCGAGCCCGGCAGTTACCGGCCGTCGACTTTCGCCGATCCCGCCAACTCATTTCACGAGAAGGCCGCCTTGTGCCGCGCCGCCGAGAATACCTGCTATTTCGCGTCCGTGAACTTCGCGAGCGCGGGCTCGCCGACCACTTCAGCGGTGGTGCGGCCCGATGGGACGCTGCTGAGTTACCATCCATACGGAGTAGAAGGTTTACTCATCGCGGACATCGACATTGCTGAGGCCACGGGCCTACTGGCGTCGCGATGCAGGACATAGCTTGTCAGGCGACCTGAGCTCGCGCTAAAGGCCTGTCACTTGGGCCCAGGACATCTGGGGCACGGTCGAAAACCTGCTGTGGGTGCTCCGTGGGGCGGCCAATCCTGGCTGCAGGCCGCCTTTTAGGCGGCCGGGCCGGCTGGAAAGCCGGCCTGCAGGCACGATTGCCTGCCCCACGAAGTTTTCACGCCCCTTTGGTGGCCCGCACCGAGCCATGCTCCGACAGGATGGCATCCCAATGTCACTTACATTGGCCTATGGCCGTACCTGCATAATTAGTGGGGCGGACGCCCTCGGGGGTGCCCTCTGGGCCCGCCTCTGGGCCCGCCGGCCCCCTGGCCGGCTTCCCTGCAGCGCTAGAGACTTGATT
>CAZARO010000917.1:0-3140 GCA_964487165.1 uncultured Solibacteraceae bacterium
TATACGCTGTACCGTCGGGGTAGACGTCGATCAGCTTGATGGTGATGTCGGTATCTTTGCGGTCCGACGAAACGTATAGTGTCGCGTCGATCGGGCCGCTGGCCTCGATCGCGTCCTTCAGGGGTTCCGATGTGTATACCAGGATGTCCTCGCGGGATTCCATCTTGCGCTGATCCCACGCGCCGCCGCTGACGGCATTGCCGGTGCAGCAGACGTTGCCACCGTAGGACGTCACCGGGTTGGCAGGGTCATACGTGAAGGAATCCGGGCTATCGCTCCCCGGCGCTGCTGCCGCAAGCTTGCCATCGCCGTCCAACGTATTGGCCTTGCCCCCGCTGGCGAGGTAAAGCGTCATGGGCTGGGCGCCTTTCGGCGGCCAGGTGTCGGACGACTGCCACTTATTGAGTCCCATGGTGTAGTAGCGGACCCTGGGCATGTTTTCGAGTACGTGGTTGTCTTCGCCCTTCAGGAAATGGTCGAACCAGCCGTAGGTCAGCTCGTCGTAATCCAGGCGGGCGTCGCCCATGTTCCGTTCGCCGACCACGGTGTTCTCGGTCGCCCGCTTGTAGCCGCAGTGCAGAGTTGGTGCGATGACCGCATACTGCTCGTTGGCGATATCCGGTCTCGCAGTCTTCCGCACGTGGTTATACGCCGCCAGGTTCGGACCGACGGAAACGTCGTACCACGACATGAACCAGAAACCGGGAACGTTGATCGTCATGTTGTCGTGCCACAGGCCGCCGCGATACCAGGCCGGATCGTTGGGCGTACGCTTGATCATGGCGCCGCCGGTGGAGACTTCCATGCGGTCGGCATAAATGCCCGTGGGGCCGTCAACCGCCTTGATGATGTCCATCACGGGCAGGTGCTGCAACGCCTCGCCCCAATCCACGGGCGGCATTTGCGGCGCCAGGTCGAAGAGTTTGGACGTCTTGATCAGGTCGGCCTGCGAGGTATTGGGGGGAAACATGGGCCGCACCTGGTTCTGCTCGCCATAAATCCAGCTGGCGAAGAGCATCTGGAATGCGCCGCCGCGATACCAGTTACCCTGCTCGTAATACGGCCCGACGCGGCCGACGCCCGCGCCGAAGCCTTGCGGGATCATCGCCGCGAATGCCGGATTGCCCTGCGCCGCAACACCCAATTGCCACTCCGCGGTGGACGAGCAGCCGATGGTGCCCACCTTGCCGTTCGACCACGGCTGCGACGCCAGCCAAGTCATGGCGTCGCTGCCGTCGCTCAGCGGGGCGCCCAGAATATCGTACAGGCCTTCGGAAAAGAAATGGCCGCGCTCGTTCATCTCCACGAACGCGTACCCGCGCTTCACGGCCGCGAGTTCGTTGGCCATATCCCGCCACACGCCGTTGCGCACATCCCAGAAATTGAAGTTATAAGGAGTCCGCACGAAGATCACGGGATACTTCTTGGACGTGTCTTTCGGGCGGTATATGTCGGTCGCCATCCGTTTGCCGTCGCTCATGGGCACCATGACTTTGCGGTCGATGATGGCGATTGACTCCAGCTCCGCTTCCGTGGCGTTGCGCTTGGCGCGGTCTTCCTTGCTCATCGGGCCGCCCCGCTGGGCGAGGGTAAGTCCCGCGGTAATAACTGCCAGCAGGCAGAATGCCGGCATCGATCGAGGAATGCGCATGGGGATTAGTTTACAACGATGTGGTGAGGGCTTCAGGCCGGCTGGGCCAGGGCTCCGAACTCCTGAAGGCGTCCGGCAAATCTCGGCGCGGCCGGAAACTGACTTGAGCCAGTTTAGTGCGGAGCATTCCGGGCTCGCAGCAAATTCCACGACCTCAGGAGTTCTCCCACAATTTCGACCGCCGCCAGGAATCAGGCTGAGCCTAACTTCGCAAGAAAAGCAAGTTTAGCCACGGATCAACACCGATGAACACCGATAAGAAAATGCCCTGGCCTTATCGGTGTTCATCGGTGTTGATCCGTGGCCAGACTGTTTTGCCTCTACCCGAAGGAAAGCCCACCGTACCTGCGCCACGAAAGCAAGCCTAGAAGTACACTCCGAAATCCTTCTGCAGAATGAGCGCGACCGTACCGCGCAGGCGCGCCATGCCGTCTTCGTGAGCCGGATCGATGCGCGGCATGCCGCCTCCCGGGAGGATCTGCGCTCGCACTTCCGCTTCGATGATGGGACCGAAACGATTCCACGAGCGTGTGAGATCGCCCACCACCACGATGCGCTCGGGCGCCAGGCCGGCCACAATCATCCGCATGCCGCGGCCGAGATACTGCGCCATCGTCTCGAGCGCTTTGGCGGCGCGCACATCGCCGTGGTCCGCGCGGCTCAACAGGTCCAGAAAACTGAGGCCCGAACTCGCCGCGCCCGCTTCGCCATAGTAGCGAACCGCGGCGCGATTGGAGGCGAACACTTCCCAGCAGCCGCGTCCGCCGCAGCCGCACACGGGCCCCTTGGGATCGAGCGGCACATGGCCAAATTCGCCGGCCATGCCATTGCACCCGCGCAGCAGTTGTCCGTTCACCAAAATTCCGGTGCCGATGCCTTCGGAGACCGTGACCACCACCAGGTTGCGGCTGGCTTCGTTGTGCTCGAACCAGACCGTCGCCAGCACGCAGGCGTTGGCGGCATTCTCCAGTTCTACCGGAAGGCCGGTGGCTTGCGTGATGGGCGCGCGCAGATCGAAATCGCGCCACTTGAGATTCGGGGCGAAGACCAGCCGGTCGGAGATGTGGCTGAAACGCCCGGGAAGGCTGATGCCCACGCCTTCCACTTTCTTGCCACGGCAGGAAGCCAGAATGCGCCGGATGGATTCGATGAGGTCATCCACCGCAGTGCCGGGATCGGTGGGTGTGGTCATGACTTCCCGCGAGCTGAACTTCCCGTTAGCGTCGGCCAGCGCCACGGTGATCTGCGTAGGACGTATATCCACGCCGACGATCACACGCTCGTCATTCAGGCGGAGAAACGTGGGCCGGCGCCCGCGCGGTAGCCGCCCCGTGGGCCCTTCGATCACCCAGGACTCGGTGATGAGCTGCTCCACGATCAGGGAAATTGTGCTCCGCTGCAAGCCGCACAAGCGTGCGAGATCGGCTCGCGAAATGGGATGGCGCGTGCGAATCAGGTTCAGCACAATGCGGCGATTGATGTCGCGAAC
>CAZARO010000918.1:0-3139 GCA_964487165.1 uncultured Solibacteraceae bacterium
CCAAGCTTTCGCATGCTCGGGGCCCGCGGCAGTCTCGATCACTTTGGTGGCGAAGCCGTTGACGGTCTCGGAGCCGGTCTGCTTGGGATTTTGCGGGCCCAGTTCCTTCATCAGCCCCGCGTAGACTTCAAAAGGATCGCCCCAGTCGCCGGAAATATCCCCGCGGCTGCAAACCGCCGCGGCATTGTCCAGATCCACGGTATAGTTCTTGTGGTTCTGGAGATCGTAGTAGGTGCGCGTGTGGGATCCCGGTGCAGGCGCCGCACCCGCTGGCGTCGCGATGGTCGATTCCACAATGATCAGCGGGCCATCGCGATCGATCTTCATGGTCATGCTGGGGCCCATCATGGCGTTGACCTCGGTCAACGAATAGGCCGGCGGCGGCTTGGGGGTCTGTGCCAGGGCCCACGGCGCCACCAGACTTACCAGGCACGCGAGGGTTGCGGTAATCGGCTTGTATAACATTTGGGGCGCCTCCGGATATGTTGGGGCCAGCCGGTTACTTGTGACTGGGCGCTGCCGAGGCCCCGGCGTTGATGCCGTTCTGTACTTCGTCGATGGCCGAGCTGACAAGTTTGATGGCCTTGGCGCGGTGTCCGCCCTTGTCGTCCGCGGCATCCTGTAATTGGGCAGATGCGTTTTGCAGCGCCTTCAGCGCGGCTTCCATGTGTGGCTGCCCGGCAGCTTTCGCCAGTGAGACGCCCACCACTCCCGCTGCTCCGGCCGTGATGAGGCTCTTGGCGGCAGTACGGCGCGACAACGTTCGATGTAGTAGTTCCATGATTTTCTCCTTTTCCCGCACGCTACGCAGAATCGCAGCGTTCACCATCTATACGCGGGAAATATGGCCGGAGTCCATCACGGTGGCCGGATAATTCTGCGAGAGTGGCGGGGTGGGCGGCCCCCGAACTTATTTGAGCCCGAACTTACTTCAGGACGATGGTAGCGGTCTGCGCGCTGGTGCTGGCGGCGCCGATGGTAAGCACTACGGGCACGGCTCCGGTGCTCGCGGCAGTGGGTATAACCACTTCCACCTGCAGTACCCCGGCCAACAGACCGGGCGCCGAGCCCGAGAAAACTACTTGCGCCGCCTGTCCGCCGATGGTGACCGAAACGGGCAAGACCGGTGCGTGGATGATGTCGCCGTTGACCACGCCGTCCGCGCTGGCCGGGTCTTCCACGCCATCGCCCGTGGCAAAGAAGGTGGCCACCGTTCCGCGCGCCGCGGCGTTGCTGGTTCCGTTGACCGTACCATCCTGGTTGAGGGCCACGATCTCGCCCGATCCGCTCTCCGCCGAAGTGAACAGGCCGGGCGCCGAGGCGGCCACGGGGATCGAAAAAGCGGGCGTGATCTGGCCCTTGTAAGTCACCACCACGCTGGCAGTCGTTGACCCCGCGATTTCATACGGCACCACCACCGCGGTTTGCGAAGCGTTGGCATACAGAATGGGAGCGGGCGTGCTGTTGAACGTGACGGTAGTGGAGGAAAGCGTGGTGGCCATGCTGCCTGTGACGGGGACCACGCCGTTCACCGTAGGCGACGGCCCGACGGTCCCGCCATTGACGAGTATGACCTCGCCGGGGGCGATCGCGGCTGCCGCCAGGCCGCTGGCTCCGTTGCTCAAACTCGAGACGCTGGCCGGCGGCGCGATGCTGCCCAGAAGGCCGTGTGCCTGGTTTTGAATGCCGGCGCTGAAATAGAGGGTGTTGGGGTCGCCGCCGTTCTTTCCATTACCGAAAATCAACGCCCAGAGTCCTGGAATGGCGATGGGCGTTCCCGACGTGGTTTGAAGCGCTCCCAGCGAGCTGCCGCTGGTCAGGTTGAAAGCGTTAATGGTGCCATCGGCAAAGTTACCCACCAGTAAGGCACCTCCGAAAGCGCCGAAAGTGGCGGGCGCGATCGCTACCCCCCAGGGTGCGTTCAGGGGGCCGTTCGAGGCCAGGCGCTGTAATAAATTGCCGTTAGTATCGTATACGTCCACCAGGCCATTTCCGGCCGCGGCCACGGGTTCATTCTTACTGGAATTCTGTACGGCATAAGTAACATATAACTTACCGCCCAGGTTCCAGATGTTATAGGGCGCATAGCCGCTGGGCAGGTTGGGGTCGGTAAATCCACCGGTCACCGTGGTGGCATGAAAGTTAGTGTCGTACACTTCGATCTTACCGGAATTGAAGTTGGCGGCATAAAGCATGGGGCTGCCGGCATAGATGGCCAGGCCGGTATAGACCGCGCCGGAGGAGGAATTGTCCACCATGACGGTGGAGACGGTGCCGCCGTTCCAGGCGGAGATGGTGCCATCCTGGGTCGCGAAAATGAACGACGATGCCTTGCTGTTGGAGAGCACGAAGCCTGTCGAACTGTTCTGCACCTGGCCGGTGGGGCCGGTGAGAGATTGCTTGGTGGCGCCGGACGGCACCGTGACAATGGTGGCAGAGGCCACGCCGGAGCCGTTGTAGAGGGTCGAGGTGGCCGTGCCCTGGTTGGAGACCCAAAACGGACTCCCGGTGCTTTCGGAAATTCCCCAGGGATTCACCAGGTGGGAATCGGTGACATCCGCCATGCCGGCGATATCCGAGACCAGGTTGTGCTGGATATAGGCATTTGCGGCGCCCTGCGAAAAGGCGGGGCGAATCCCTGTCGCAACAAACGCGAACATGGCGCAGTATACGTGAAGTTTTCGATTCATTTGAGTACTCCTCAACGCCGAACGGCGGATACGCGGATTCGATTATATCTCCAACAGATACGAATCTCAGCGTTTTCGCAGCGCCACATATGTTAATAAGTGAGGCGCCTGACAGCCGATCCGCGTCAGGCGGAGATGTTACATGTGTAATGGCTTACATTTGTAACTCGGGAGTCCAAAAAACGGCCGGAAGTGTCCGCCGTCCGACAGTGTGAAATGCCCCATTGAACGGGTGTCAAATTAATGAGCACCATGGTTTTAGCGGTCTGTGGACGGTTTTGGGAGTGTATCATTTGAAGTATGTTCGCTAGGCTGAGGACAAGTTAGGTGAGGCAGTCGCTTCCGGTGGCCGGCCGGGGAGTTCGCGGCGCCTCACGCACATTGCTGATTGGCAGTTTGTATCTGGCGGCTTTCTCTGCCATGGCACAAACGCCGGCGCCGGCCACCGG
>CAZARO010000919.1:0-3139 GCA_964487165.1 uncultured Solibacteraceae bacterium
GGTGATCTTGCGCTCGGCGAGCGGTTTCAGGGAGATGAACATGCGTCCCTGATTCAGGGTGGAAGCGCCGCCGCCGCCGCTGCCGCCGCCCGTAAAGCCGTTCACCGTGTCCACCGCGGGGTCGGCCGCCACGATGTTCACCATCTGCAGCAGCGTCTTGTCCATGGACTGAAACGAAGTATCCTGGTCGGCCAGAATCTGTCCGCCCATACGTCCGTTGTCCTGTTGCGGGAAGAAACCCTTGGGCACGCGAAGAAAGAGGTATACGTTCAGGCCGATAGTGGTCAGCAGAACCAGCAAGGTGACGAACGAATGGCGGAGCACCAAAGAGAGCATCTTGCCATAGACGCCGACCACCCAGTTGAAGCCGTCCTCCACCTTGTTGTACAGCCATCCGTGGGTTTCATGCGTCTTTAGCAGGTGGGCGCACATCATCGGCGTTGCCGTGAGCGACACTACCATGGAGACCAGGATGGCGGCCGACAGGGTGACCGCGAATTCGCGCAGCAAGCGGCGGACTATTCCCCCCATCAGTAGCAGTGGGATGAACACCGCTACCAGCGAGATGCTCATGGTCACCACCGTGGAGCCGATTTCCTGGGCTCCTGTGAGTGCGGCTGTGAACGGGCTCATCCCCTGTTCCAGGTAGCGCGTGATGTTTTCGATGACCACGATGGCATCGTCCACCACGAAACCGGTGGAGATGGTCAGGGCCATGAGCGAAAGGTTATCCAGGCTGAACCCAAACAGGTACATCACGCCGAAAGTTCCCAGAAGCGATACCGGTACCGCCACGCTGGGAATGAAGGTGCTGCGCACGTTCTTCAGGAACACGAAGACCACCAGGACCACCAGCCCCACCGAGATCAACAGGGTGCGCTCTACATCGTGAACCGAAGCGCGGATGGTCTGGGTCTGGTCCATGGCCACGCGCATATCGATGGCTGAGGGAATGGCGGCGTGAAGCTGCGGCATCACGGCGCGGATGCGGTCCACGGTCTCGATAATGTTGGCGCCGGGCTGGCGGAAAATGATGACTAGCACGGAGGGCTTGCCGTTGGCGTAGCCGGCGTTGCGCAAATCCTCCACGGAGTCCACCACCTCGCCCACGTCGGATACGCGCACGCTGTAGCCGTTGTGATAGGCGATGAGCAGCGGCTTATAATCGACGGCGTTAAAAAGCTGGTCGTTGGCGCCCACTTCGAACATCCGCTGTCCATCGGAGAAGTGCCCTTTGGGCGTATTGGCGTTGGCCGAGGCCAGCGCGGCGCGCACCTGCTCCAGCCCGATGCCGTATTTGTTCAACTGCGTGGGATTCAGTTCCACCCGCACACCGGGCAACGCGCTCCCGCCCACCACTACCTGTCCCACGCCCAGCACCTGCGACAATTGCTGCGCCATGATGGTGGACGCGGAGTCGTACATCGCTCCCTTGGTCAACGTATCGGAGGTGAGGGCGATCATGAAAATCGGGGAGTCAGCCGGATTCACCTTGCGGTAGTTGGGATTCATCGGCAGATTGGTCGGCAGGTACCCGCGCGCCGCAGCGATGGCCGCCTGCACGTCGCGGGCGGCGGCGTCGATGTTGCGGTTGAGGTCGAATTGCAGGGTGATGCTGGCCGACCCGAGGGTGCTCGACGAGGTCATTTCGGTGACCGCCGCGATGCGCCCGAACTGCCGCTCCAGCGGGGTGGCCACCGACGATGCCATGGTTTCCGGACTGGCGCCCGGCAGCGAGGCGCTCACCGAAATGGTCGGAAAGTCGACTTGCGGCAGGGGAGATACCGGCAGGATGCGGAATGCCACCGCGCCGGCCAGAGCGATGGCGATGGTAAGCAGAGTGGTGGCCACCGGCCGGTGAACGAACGGCGAAGAAATATTCATAGGCACCTGCACAAGGCGGGCTGAAGCCCGCCCCACCGGGGATGGCACCGGGTTTTCGGTGGGGCGGGCTTCAGCCCGCCGATCGCGCGCAAAAAGCTCATACTAGTCCCCTGCCGGCGCGGGCTCCATCCCGTGATGACTTTCCCGGTTGGGCGAAAAACGCCGCGCCAGCCGGTCGAAGAACAGATAAATCACCGGCGTGGTGAACAGCGTCAGCATCTGGCTGATCACCAGGCCGCCGATCATGGTAATGCCCAACGGCCGCCGCAGCTCCGACCCCGTACCGGTCCCCAGGGCCAGCGGCACCGCACCCAGCAAGGCCGCCATAGTGGTCATCATGATCGGCCGGAAACGCAGCAGGCATGCCTGATAAATCGCGTCGATCGGCGCCATGCCCTCGTGCCGCTCGGCATCCAGCGCGAAATCGATCATCATGATGCCGTTCTTCTTCACGATGCCGATCAGCAGCACGATGCCGATGAGCGAGATCACGCTAAAGTCCTGGCCGGTTAGGTTGAGAGCCAGCAGCGCGCCGACTCCCGCCGATGGCAGCGTGGAGAGAATGGTCACCGGATGGATGTAGCTTTCGTACAGCACGCCGAGCACGATGTACACCGTCACCAGGGCCGCCAGAATGAGCACCCACTCGTTCGCCAGCGACGCCTGGAATGCCTGCGCCGTTCCCTGGAATCCCGCCTGAATGCTGGCCGGCATCTGCAGTTCGTCTTTCACCTTATTCACCGCATCCACGGCATCGCCCAGCGAAGCGTTGGGGGCCAGGTTGAACGAGAGAGTGATTACCGGGAACTGGCCCTGGTGGTTGACGGTGATGGGAACCGACCGCGTCTCCATGTGGGTAAAAGCGCTCAGCGGAACCTGGCCGCCCGTGGGGAATGGCGTGGCGGAGGCGATGGCAGTCATCCCACTGGAGGTGATCGCCGAAGTGGAGGCATTGGCTGCCGTGGTCGCCGCGGAGCTGGTATTGCCCGGCCCCAGATTCGCCGTCGAGGTCGAGCCGCCCGCCACCAAACCCGCCGCGCTGGTGGTAGCGCCCGCGCCCGTACGGATGTAAAGGTCGCGCAAATCGCCGGGCCTCTGCTGGAATCCGGGCTTCACCTCCAGCACCACGTGGTACTGATTGAGTTGCGTAAAGATGGTCGATACTTCGCGCTGTCCATAGGCATCGTAGAGGGTCTGGTCGATGGTGGCCGGTGTAATCCCCAAACGCGAGGCGGTGTCCCGGTCGAAGACCAGG
>CAZARO010000920.1:0-3135 GCA_964487165.1 uncultured Solibacteraceae bacterium
CCAGCACGGTGACGGTGGGGGTGGCGGCATCGCTCCAGGTGCGCGCGGTGGACAATTGCGGGAACCTGGTGACTTCGTCCAACGGTGCGGTGGCGGCTTCGTTCAACGATGGCGACGCATCGGTAAGCCTGGTGCATGTAGGCAACGGGAACTGGAGCGGCACCTGGACGCCGCGCAACGGGGCCTCGACGCGAGTACAGATCGCCTACAAAGCGCTCGAAGGGTATGGAACGTCGATACTCCCCGGTAACGCGACTATCACGGTAGCGGTGCAACCGGCGAATGGAACACCGCTGATCTTCGGGGCGTCGAACGCGGCGAGCGGTCTGAGCGCTTACATCTCGCCGGGCGGCTTGGTATCGGTCTATGGTCAGCAGTTGGCGAGTGAAGCCGTGACGAGCGGGAGTCCGCCATTCCCAACCAAGGTGAATGGGACGCAGGTGATGATGGGCGGGGTGGCACTGCCGTTGCGCTATGTGGGGGGGACACAGATCAATGCGCAGGTACCGTTCGGGTTGGGAATCAATACGCAGCAGCAGCTCATCGTCCAGAATGACAACGCGCTTTCGGTACCGCAGAGCCTGGTGGTGGCAGCGGCGCAGCCGGGCATCTACACGCAGGACTTGAGCGGCACGGGACCGGGCAAGATTACGGACTACACGACTGGTAATAAGGTGATCACGGCGAGCAATCCGGCGCACGTAGGAGACACGTTGGTGATCTATTGCAACGGCCTGGGGGCGGTGACTCCGGCGGTACCGACGGGGACACCAGCGCCCTCGGACGGGACACTGACGCGGACGATGAATCCGGTGACCGTGACCATCGGAGGGGTGAGCGAAGCGGCGCAATTCGCGGGGCTGGCACCCGGATTTCCGGATCTGTACCAGGTGAACGCGGCAGTTCCGGCGGGGGTGCAGCCGGGCGACACGGTACCGGTGGTGCTGACTGTAGCGGGGCAAAGCAGTCCCGCCGTGGTGACCATTGTGGTCAAGTAAACCTCGGGTACACGTCAGCCTGCATGGGCCCCCCGCAGGCGTCTTTGATTGGCCCTCGTCGCATAATAGAGGTTGCCAATTCGCTGCGCCAAAAAAATGCACGCCCGTCGTCTCATCCCCCGGTAGTCGTGTATAATGGCTGGACGTGATTTTGAATACGGAGGGGTGAATGACACGTGGGCGATGGAGCAGTTCCCTATGCAAGTGGATATTGGCAGGCTTAAGCGTGGTTTCCGCGTTTGGGCAGGCCTCGGTGGTCCGGTCCGGAAGCTTCGAGGTCGACCCATTTATCGGCGCCAGCTACGGAATCGATAGATTCCGAGTGATGGCCGGAGGTAACGTTACTTATGCCGTGACTAAGTACGTTCTGCCGTATTTCGAGTACAGTTACTTCCCTGGGATACCTCACAATATTTCGGGTGCCGGGTGCAGTGCAAACCTGAGTACGCCGCTCAGCGATATCCACGGCGGAGTGCATTTGCGCCTGCCTTTCAGCAAGGAAAGCCCCATCGTTCCTTATCTTGTGTTCGGGATGGGCGTCATGGCCTACCCCGGCCGCTCCGCTGCGGTAGAGGGTTGCAGCCCTATCACTTCTCTGAATTTCCCCGGAGGCGCGAATTTCACCATCAACGGTGGGGGCGGACTGCGTTACTACCTGGGCGGTTCCGGACGATTCGGATTCCGCGTGGAGGCCAAGGTCTACAAACCCGTGGAAGGACCCTTCTCAAACGATACCATCGGCAAAGTTGAGGCCGGATTCTTTTTTCAGTTGCGATGACTTGACGGTGGCTCCCCGCTGCGAACAGGTTTCGATCTGTGGCCTGGGGAACGCCTCAGTTTTCAATCTCGCCCCGATCCTTTCGGAGATGCCCCTGGGCGCCTGACGCCGCGGCACCCTTGGACCCTTGCAGACGTGCGCAGATCTTGAGTCCGGCCTTCCGTGGTAGAATAGGCCTTTGCATTTTTCCCCTGAGTACTTTTTAGCAAGGAGCAGCATGTCGGCTTGGCACGGTGACTATCGTTTCTTACTGCGCAATTTGATCCTGAAGGATTTCAAGGTCAGATACCGCAACATGTCGTTGGGCGTGCTTTGGTCTTTATTGAATCCGCTGGTGATGCTGGCGGTGTACTACTTTGTTTTCACCAGGATCTTCCGGTCAGGCAGCATTCCTCATTTTAGTTTGTACATCCTCAGTGGAATCATTCTTTTCAATTTCTTCGCCATGGCCTGGGGATCGGGCACGCTGTCTATAGTCGACAACACGGGTCTGATCAAACGAGTTCCGGTGCCGCGAGAAATTGTGCCCGTCGCGAGCGTGCTGTCAAACTGTCTTCATCTGGCAATCCAACTATTGCTGTTACTTGCTTTGGTGGTCGGTTCGGGCCTGGGGGTCAACATTTATTGGTTCTGGCTGCCGCTGATATGGGTGGTTGGACTTGCGTTTATACTCGGTCTTTCCTTTATCACGGCCGGATTGAACGTATACATGCGCGATACCCGGTACGTCGTGGAATCCGTCTGTATGATCTTGTTCTGGTTTGTACCGATTTTTTATGTCGTCTCGTTCGTGCCGCCTCAATATCGGGATGTCTATCTCCTGAATCCCCTCGCAGTATTGGTCATTGCAACTAGAAATGTGCTGCTCGACGGACAAGCTCCGGCAACCGACATGATCCTCAAGTACATCCTGATTTCATTGAGTACTTTGGGCTTAGGCATGTTGCTGTTCCGGCAATTGAAATCTCGTTTTTACGACTACCTGTAGGACTGTATGAACATTGTTACGGTCAACAACGTCTCCAAAGTTTTTCGGCGGGCCTCGGGTCCCAAGTTGATACGGGACTACCTCCGCGATTTGTTCAAAAGCAGCAAAGACAGTGAGCCTTTCTATGCGCTCAAGAACGTTTCGTTCGCGATTGACGCCCAGGAGAGTGTTGCGATTATCGGCAGCAATGGAGCCGGCAAGAGCACCATGTTGGGGCTGATCGCGGGGCTTGCCCAGCCGGATGAAGGCTCGGTTGAAGTGAACGGCAGGATTGCCGCCCTCCTGGAACTCGGTTCCGGCTTTCACCCTGAGCTCAGCGGCACCGAAAATATCTTCCTGAACGCCGCACTGTTGGGATTTAACGAGAAGCA
>CAZARO010000921.1:0-3130 GCA_964487165.1 uncultured Solibacteraceae bacterium
CCCGATCGCATCGGCGCCGGCGCGTCTTTCCATGGCGGCGGCCTGGTCACCGACAAGCCCGGGAGTCCGCACCTGCTGGCGCCCAAGATCACGGCCCGGATGTATTTCGGCATCGCGTCGAATGACGATGCCCGCCAGCCGGACGCCAAGGACAAGCTGAAGGAAGCTTTCGCCGCCGCCAACGTGCCCGCCGAGATCGAAGTATCCCCGGCTCTGCATGGCTGGTGCATGGCGGATATGCCCGCGCAGAGCGGTGCGCCCATTTACAACCAACCAGAGGCCGAGCTCGCCTGGGGCAAGCTGCTGGCTCTCTACCGGACGGCACTCGCCTGAACTTCCTATCCATTGCGGACGCCGATCGGGCGGCGCGCACATTCCGCCAACTGGCGCACCATGACATTCGCCCATGGGCGCTCACCGGCGGGTTGGCCATCGAAATTCACGACCCTCGCGCTTCCACTCGCGCTCTGAACGACCTCGATTTCGTGGCTCCCGACTTCGGCTCCATCCCCGCCAGCCTCGCTCGCGACTTCCTCTTCCGCCACGTTCACCCGCTTGACCCGCCCGGCAAAATCATCGCGCAGTTCGTCGACCCCGATACCGCTCTGCGCATCGATGTCTTTCGCGCTTGCGGCGATACCTTGGGCCGCGCGATCGCCGTAGATCGAATCCGCCTGGTCTCCGCGGCCGACCTGGTCGCGCGCGCCGCCCGGCTTCTGCTCGATCTTGCGGGTGGCGTCCGCGTGCCGGCCAAGCACGCGCACGATTACCTCCGCCTGGTGGAGCGGGTGGACCCGGCGGAAATGGAAACCGCGTGGCCGGATCACCGCCGGCCTTCGCACCCGGCCGAATTTCGCGAGGCTCGCGCTGTGCTCCACACTCTGATTCCGTCCCGCCGCGATCTCTTGATCGTCCCCGAATACTCGCGGGATACCGGCGAGATCTGTCCGCGATGCCAACCTGTCACAGTTTTTCCGTTGGCCCATCCGAGCGTGATCCTGGCGCTGTTGGGGTACTGCTGACCGGCCTACACTTGACAGAATCGGCCTAATTCCCTAATCTCGATGTAGTATGGTACATTTTGAGCTCGGCCCGAAAAACCGGCGACTTTTCGTACTCGCGGCAGGCAGCCTGTTGCTCGCCACGAGCGCGATGGCACAGCCGCCGACGGGGCTGTGGGACGCGACCGTTACCGTAAATAACATCGTGATTCCGTGTCGCTTCGAACTCTCCGGCGCAGCGCCGAATCTCACCGGCGCCTTCTTCAACGGCGACGACCGGGTGCCCTCCACAATCGGGCGATTCGAGAATGGCACCCTGGTGTTGAGCTTCGACCAGTATGCGTCCAGGCTGGAAGCCTCGTGGAAAGACGGCGCGCTGGACGGCAAGTACACGCGCGGCAAATCCAGCTACCAGTTCCATGCCACGCGAGCGGCATCGTCCGCGCCGGCGGCGGCGCAGGAGAATGTGCCGTCCATCGACGGGCAGTGGGAGTTCGCCGCCACCAGCGCCAAAGGTGAATCGGCGTGGCGCTTTGTGGCGCGGCAATCGGGCGCGCAAGTCTCGGCCGCCATTCTGAGAGTGGATGGCGACACGGGTGCGCTGCAGGGCACCTATCGCAACGGCAAGTTCGTGCTCAGCCATTTTGACGGCGCCCGTCCGCTGCTGTTGGAAGTCACCCTGGCGGCCGATGGCACGCTGGAATTAGTGCAAAACGGGAAGCAGAAATACACCGCAGTGCGCACCGCGGAGGCGCGCGCCAAGAACGTGCCCTTGCCCACCGATCCCACTACCCACACCTCCGTCAAGGATGCCGCCGAGCCGTTTCATTTCAGCTTCCCCGATCTTTCGGGCAAGATGGTCGCCGATACCGACGCGCGCTTCCACGACAAGGTGGTGATCGTCACCATCGGCGGTAGCTGGTGCCCCAACTGTCACGATGAAGCCCCTTACCTGGAGGCGCTGTACAAGAAATACCGCGATCGCGGTTTGGAAGTGGTGGGCCTGTTCTTTGAGGAAGCGGACCAGTTGAAGGATCCGGCACGCGTCAAGGCGTTCATCCGGCAGTATGGAATCGAATTCCCCATTTTGCTGGCCGGGGAGACCAGCGAACTCCACGACAAGGTGCCGCAGGGCGTGAATCTCGATTGCTGGCCGACTACGTTCTTTTTGGGCCGCGACGGCCGCGTGCGCGCCGTACATGCGGGCTTCGCCGCACCCGCCAGCGGCGTCTACCACGACGACCTGGAAAAAGACGTGACCGCCCTGTTGGATCGTCTGTTAGGCGAAAACATCGTCGCAGCGCGGTAGAGAGAAGCTTGCAGTTGATAACTCTCCTCCAGCGCCAGGGACGCAAAGCAAAGATACTGATCCGAGATCGCGAACGCGACACCGCCGGCAAGAATCGCGCCCGCTATTCCAGCCGGCAGCGCTATCTTCCAATAAGTCATCCAACTCACTAAGAGAGTGGGTGGGTCACATTATTACGACCTGCGTAGTATCGTATGACGTAATATTGGGCCCGTCAATGAGAATCTAGGCGAGAGCCGCGCGCCAGACGCCGTAGATCGCGATGGCTGCCAGGCCCAAGGTCCACAGCTGCGCCCGCCAGCGCCATTTCCAGAAGAGCGAAAACAGCATGACGAAGGCCAGCGGACTGAGCGCGTGGAAGTGAAGCGCCTGCGTCCAGTGGCCTTTCGCCATGGCGCAAAACGCGCGCGTGAGTCCGCAGAGCGGGCACGGTCGCGAGGTGAGCCAATAAAAGGGGCAGAGCCGCAGGGATGGGTCGGCCGGGGGCGAGAACCACCAGAAAAGCCCGAGGAGGGCTACCGCGCCTATCGTGGGAACGTATTTAGCCGCCGATGAACGCAGATGAACGCCGATAGAAGGGGGTTTTGTTTTATCCGCGTTCATCTGCGTTTATCGGCAGCAAATAGCCTTGTCTTAGAGAGCGTCCGCGGTGCGCTGGTCGAACCCCACGATTTCCTTGTACGCGACCGTAATGGCCGCAAACGTCACCGGCACCGAGACCAACAGCCCCACGATGCAGCACAGCGCTCCCAAGAGGTTCACCAGCACGGCCAGCAGCAGGAACATCGTAAAGCCGAAATAGTCGTTCTTCACGACCGAG
>CAZARO010000922.1:0-3129 GCA_964487165.1 uncultured Solibacteraceae bacterium
TGGAGTGCGCCTTCGAGGATCCCTACATCCTCATCCACGATAAGAAAATCGCCAACATGAAGGACCTGCTACCGCTTCTCGAGCAGGTTGCGCGCGCCGGCCAGCCGCTGGTGGTGATTGCCGAAGAAGTGGATGGTGAAGCGCTGGCCACCCTGGTGGTCAACAAACTCCGCGGCACGCTCAACGTCTGCGCCGTCAAGTCCCCCGGTTTCGGCGACCGCCGCAAGGCCATGCTGGAAGATATCGCCATCCTGACTGGCGGTAAAGCCATCATGGAAGAGATCGGTATCAAGCTCGAAAGCGTCACGCTGGCGGACCTGGGCCGCGCCAGGCGCGTCACGGTAAACAAAGACACCACCACCATCATCGACGGCAAAGGCGCGCAGAAAGACATTGAAGGCCGCGTCAGGCAACTTAGGGCGCAGGCGGAAGAGACCACCTCGGACTACGACCGCGAAAAGCTGCAGGAGCGGCTGGCTAAACTGGCCGGCGGGGTTGCCATCATCAAGGTCGGCGCCGCCACCGAAGTCGAGATGAAAGAGAAAAAGGCTCGCGTCGAAGACGCGCTGCATGCCACCCGCGCCGCGGTGGAAGAAGGCATCGTGCCCGGCGGCGGCGTGGCGTTGCTGCGTGCTTCGATGGCGCTGCAGAATCTCCACCTGGAGGGCGACGAGCAGTTCGGCGTTACCATCGTGCGCAGAGCCTGCGAGGAGCCCGTACGGCAGATCGTGTTGAACTGCGGAGTGGAAGGCGCCGTAGTGGTCGAGAAGATCAAGCACGACGGTTGCGCCACGTGTGCCAACTACGGCTTTAATGCTGCCACGGAGAAGTTCGAAGATCTGGTGGAAGCCGGAGTGATCGATCCCACCAAAGTCACGCGAACCGCTTTGCAGAACGCCGCTTCCATCGCCTCTCTCATGCTCACCACCGAGGCCATGGTCTGCGAGTTTTCGGAAGTGTCAGGCGAATAGAGTAGGACACCATGAACAAAAGGCTGTTGAAACGGCACAAGCGCCAGGTTTCGCGGGCCCGGCAGCATGTCAAAGTTTCGGAACCAGACCTGAGAACGCCGGAACAGGTGGCTGCGGCACGCGAGGTAAGCCGCAGCGTGGGCAGCCGTCGCGACGCCTTGCGTGAACCTTACGCCTTACCTTCCGTCCAGCATCCGCCGAGTCCGGCCGCGGACGGCTCGGAGACAGCGGAGTCGAAATGAACATCCGCGCCACTGTCGGGCTGTTCGCCGCACAATGTCCCCACTGCAAGTCGATCGATTTTCGAATGGTGGACGCCCGAAACGCCATGGAAAGAGCCCTTCACTGGCTGCTCCAACCCTATCGGTGCGGCCTTTGCGGACACCATTTCTTCCTATGCCGATGGCAATCTCCGGTCGGCGGCACGGCGTGACGTGACGTCCAGCCGGCGCGACGGCATTACCCTAAACTAGGAACATGATGCCTAATATCTTCATGGCCCTCAACCTCATCCCGATCCTCGCCTTCTATGGGACCATCTTGTGGTTGTTCTACCGGATGGTAGTATCCTTTGAAAGGATCGGTGCGAGCATGACGGAAATCGCCGACCACCTTCGACGGAATCCAGTAAGGCCGGAGCAAGTGCTGCCGCCGGCTGCCTCGCAATAAAAAAGCCGCGCTTTCCGGTTTCCCGGATCGCGCGGCTCTCAGTGTCGACTAAGTGCTCAGGCGATTACCGCCGGCCGCCAAATCCGCCGCCGTGGAATCCGCCGCCACCAAACCCGCCGCCCATGCGCGCCGCCGGAGCGAAACTGTGCGCTGCCGAGGCTGTTACTCCCGGACGCACGTAATAGTGAGCCGGAGGGTAAGCTCGCCAGTAAGCCGGTGAGTAGAAACCGAATCCGAAGGGTCCACCGTAGTAACCATAGCCCGGGACAAAGGCCCAGCTATCGAACCAGGGATTCCAATACCAGCCCAGACCGTACCCGCCCCACGGATAACCACCCGCCACAATGTACTGGACGGAAGATTGATTGGCTTCCGCAACATACTGCGACCGCACGCTGCTCCACTGATACAGGTCGTCGCCCATACTTCGATTAAAGCTCTGGGTCTTCAGGGCCGCGCTCGGCGCCAGGGTCAACTCTTTGCCCTTGCCTACTTCCACCGCTCGCTCGTCGATGAAAACCTGCGCCTTACCGTCGTAGACCGAGAGTTGCGCCGGGTTAGCGGTGAAGCGATACAGGCCGTTCTTCAGAATCGTAGTATCGATGCCGTTCTCGGCCACTACCAGGTGATTGCCCTCCAGAACCTGGTCAGCCTCCACCATGGCCTCGCCTTGCAACAGTTCCACGCGTGTGTCGGTGATTGACGGGGAGACCATTCTCACCGCGGTATGATCGCCTATGCGCAGGAACACGCCCGGAGTGAGCAGCATCTCCGCCTTGCCCTGCCCGGTGCGCAGCACTTGCCCCGGCTCCACGGTGCTGGAGTTCGTCGATTGGGTAGTTACCGCCTGCCCATCGATAGTTACTTGCCCTTCTGAATAGTTAACCATTCCAGGACGGGCTGTGGAGGCTGTTTGCGCCATCGCGATGCCACTCGCCAGGCAGACCACTCCACTTACCAGGAACGTCCTTTTTGCCCAGCTCATCATATGACCTCGTACCTCCTGTTCTCACTTAATAAGATGTGAGGCATCCTGGGTACGTTCCGTTCTTTACAAATCGATACGAAAGCGGCCATTCGCGTGCTGGCCGTGAAAAAAAGCCCACAAAAAAAACCGCGCCTCCCGATTCCGGGAAGCGCGGTAGTGTAACAATCCGCTTGCTTACTTGCGCACGCGGCTCAGTAATTTAGTAATCCATCTCGGGCCCGTGACCGCCCGGTCCGGACGGAGGCGCCGGCTTCTTTTCGGGGATCTCGGCGATCATGGCTTCCGTGGTCAGCATGAGCGAAGCGATGGACGCCGCGTTCTGCAGGGCCGAACGGGTCACCTTGGTAGGATCGATGACACCGGTGCTCACCAGGTCCTCATAGGTATCGGTCTGTGCGTTGAATCCGTAGTTGGGATTCTCGTTCTCGCGGATCTTGGCCACCACGATGGCGCCTTCGGTACCGGAGTTGGAGACAATCTGGCGGACCGGCTCTTCGCATG
>CAZARO010000923.1:0-3122 GCA_964487165.1 uncultured Solibacteraceae bacterium
CTTGATTACGCCCAGCTGGTCTTCATCGTCGTAGATGGTGAAGCGCCGTGTGAAGCCGGGGCGGACGCGCGCCAGCGGGTCGCCATCGCGCCGCAACATGCGGACACAGAAGGAGTGGAAGGTGAAGATGTTGGGCGCGGAATCGAGGGCAACGTCGTCGAGGAGCACCCGCACGCGCTCGCGCATCTCGGCGGCGGCTTTATTGGTAAACGTCACCGCCAAAATCGCGGACGGGGGCACATGCTTCGCCGTGATGATATAGGCGATGCGATGCGTAATGACCCGGGTTTTGCCGCTACCGGCGCCCGCCAGAATGAGAAGCGGTCCTTCCGTGGATGTAACCGCCTCCCGCTGTTGCGGGTTCAGCCCTTTGAGGAAATCCATGACGAGGGGACTCTTTGAGTTTAGCAGGCTGGGCGAGCGATCATCGCAAGGTAAGTGGGAGGGGGGAGATGACTCACGAAGAGATGCGGGGGCGCTCCGCTTTTGGGCCCTATGGGGACACGCCCCTAGGCTAGCGATACTTTCGCAAGACCAGTGACGTTGCCGGCGAGGCGAGCCCTTGGCCTCTCGACCATGGTTCCGCCTTTTGGGCTGTACCGCGGGCAGAATAAGTTTGGCCACGGATGAACACAGAGCGGCAAACCGCAACCAAAAGAATATTCACCACAGAGGCGCAGAGACACAGAGAAAAACAAAGTAAAAACCGGAGGGCCCAGAGGTGGCAGAGGCCACAGAGGCGCAATCTTCTGGGGATCAGGGTCTCAGCGCCTCGCTTCGCGAGAATCGTCGCGTCTGGCGAAGATTCTCGCTGCTAGCAGTGCAGATGGGACAAGAAACCAGAGCAGAGAAATTTCTCGTTTTTGCTTCCTTCTTATCCGTGTCCATAAAACACCGATGAACCAAACCGGCGAGGCGAACGCGAACGGCCGACTCAGTTAGACTGGAAAGTTCGCATGCTCCTTTACCAATTAGGACTGCTGCTCGTCCTGCTGCCGGTGTGCAGCTTCGCTCCGGGATTCTTTTTCGTCCGCAAATTGCCGTGGAATCCGCTGGAGAAGCTTTGCGGCTCCGTCGGGCTGTCGCTGATCCTGTTGTACCTGGCCTGCTGGGGAATTTACTGCGCGGGCGCCCGCGGCACATCCATGCCGGTCCACCCGTTGCCGTTCGCCGCGGTCTCGCTGGCCTGCGCGGCCATGGGGGGGGCCTGCTGGCGGGACATCGCTCGCCTGCTGCGGGCGCCGGCCGTGAAGCGCGCGCTGGCCGGCTTCGGATTCCTGCTGTTGTGGACCGCCATACTGACGGCCATCATCCGCAATTTCTCCGGCGCGCTGTGGTTCGGCGACTGGTTGGAACATTTTCAACGCAGCTTGTTCTTCCTGCGTCATTTCCCCGCCGGCACGAAGTTTCTGCCGAATTATGTTCTGCCCGCCCGGCCGCCCATGATGAACGTGCTGGCGGCGTTCTTCCTGGCGCAAACCAGCGACCGTTTCGAGCTTTTCCAGGCCGTCTTTGTCTTTCTGAACGTGCTGCTCTTCCTGCCGTGCTACCTGCTGATGCCGGCGCTGGGCGGAAATGCCAGGCGGCGCACCTGGCTGCTGGTGCTGCTGTTTACCTCGAGCCCGCTGGTGATGCAGAACACAACCTACACCTGGACCAAGGCCGCCGCGGCCTTCTACGTGGTGCTGGCATTGTGGTTCTACCTGGCCGGATGGCGCAAGCACGATATGGCACGCACCGCCGCGGCCTTCGTGGCACTCGCCGGGGGGCTGCTGGTACACTACTCCGCCGGACCGTACGTGGCCATCCTCACGCTGTATTATCTGATTGCGATCTGGCCGCGCCGGGAGCAGAAATGGAAGGAACTCGCGTGGATCGCGGGCATCTGCGGAGCGCTGGTGGGCACGTGGCTGGTCTGGTCGCTGGCGGTGTACGGGCCGCAGGTCACGTTCGAATCGAATACCACCGTGACTTCCAGCCAGCTGTACGCGGGCAGCACCGGCGAGAAGATTTTCTCCAACCTGTGGGACACCATTGTGCCGATAGCGATACGCGAACCCGACCTGCTCGGCCGCTTCGGCGGGCAGAGAACCGTTGCCACCGTCCGTGACTGTTTCTTCGTGGTCTACCAGTTGAATGCGATCTTCGCCATGGGGCTGGTGGGTGGGCCGGTGGTGCTGTGGCTGGCGTATCGCGCCTTGCGGCGGCAGCGGCGGCAAACGGCCGCCCCCAAGGCGAAGGGTAAACGGCCGGCCCGTAAGGTTGCGCCAACGCTCGCGCCGGCCACTCCGGAGCAGCGCTTCTGGCGGGTGCTGATCGCGGCCGCGTTGCTGCTGGGCGTGGCTGTGGTGGGCGAGCGCGATCCTCTGGGCGTGGGACACCTCACGCTGCTTTCGTTGCAGGTAGTGGGATTGTCGATGCTGGCGGCGGTGGTTCCATGGCGGCGGAGCGTGCTCACAATGATGATTCTAGCGGGCTGCGCGGTGGATTTTTCCTGCGGAGTCCTGCTGCAGGCGCACGTGGAGGGGCTGGACAACGACGCGCAGGCCAGCGTATTCCCGGGTATGGAATTCAACGGCACGGCGATTCAGTCGGTGCGTCCGGGACCGGATGCGCTCTCCGCTTCGGCGTGGAATAACTGGTTCGAAAAGCACCAGCTCGCGGTTTACGACCGGTGGCTGCGCGACCTTGATCGGCAATATGGCAGCCTGCCGGCCTTTCAGGCGATGCTGCCGGGTTACCGGACGACCAGGGAGAAAGCCGCGGCCGAGGACGCGGCGCGGTGGCAGGGGTGGTTCGCGCATCACGGCGGAGAAGCGGAATTCCTGGGCGATCACGTGGCTGGCTGGTCGGCCGCGCTGCAAGTGCTGCTGCTGGCGATGTTTGTGGGGCTGGCCGGCTTCGTCTACACGCGCACGTAGGGCAGGATGGCCAGCGCCAGCCAGCCGGCGGCGCAAGTCCATCCGGCGAGCACGTCGCTGGGGTAGTGATAGCCCAGATACACGCGCGAAAACCCGATCAGGAACACGGTCAGAGCCGCCACCGCGGCAATCAACCGGCGCTGCCGGCGCGAGCGTTCGAAAGCGATGAGGCTCGCCGCCAGGAATCCATAAATGACCGTT
>CAZARO010000924.1:0-3121 GCA_964487165.1 uncultured Solibacteraceae bacterium
GAACTCCACGAAATCGGCAGCCCCGAAGCCAAGCGGGTTATGCAGCGGCAGGAACGAGCGGAAAAGATCGAAGAGGAACATGCTCAGGTTCTATTTTTGCAGAGACGGCGGATGCCCGTGGCGCTCCCGCTAATGACGCCGCTGCCGTGTCCGCACCCCTGCGGCCGCCTTTCGTAAACCGAGCTTTCGCGGCAGGCCACAAAACACGATGGCCTACCCCACTCTCCTTTCGCATATAATCTAGAGGACACATGAACTGGGTCATACTTCCCTGCCGAAGGATTCCAAAACATGTCAACCCTAGAAGTATCTCCGGCCGATAATCCGCCGGGCCAGGCGACCGCGCCGGTCGTGAACGACTTCAGTATTCAGGTGGCCACCGTCAACGGGTCGGGTAGTCAAACCGCCAATACCGTGTTGATGCGGTCGCTCTTCCAAATGGGTATTCCGGTTTCCGGCAAGAACATGTTCCCCTCGAACATCGCGGGCTTGCCCACCTGGTTTACCATTCGCGCCAGCAAACACGGATATATCGGACGCCGCAAGGAGATCGACATCCTGGTGGCCATGAATCCCGAAACCGCGCGCGAAGATGTCCTCAAGCTGAATAGCGGCGCCGCCGTGATCTACGACGAGCCGCTCAAACTTAACGAACTGCGCAGCGATCTCCACTTTTTCCCGGTTCCCTTCGACAAGCTGGTGGCGCCCGTCTGCCCCGACGCCAAGCTGCGCAAACTGGTCCGCAACATGATTTACGACGGCGTTGTGGCCCAACTGCTCGCCATTGAAATGGATGAGATTCACAATGCGCTGGTGAAGCAGTTCGGCAAGAAAAAAGCCAAAGCCGCCGAACTCAACTGGGGCGCCTGCAAAGCCGGCTATGAGTTCGCCCTGAAGACATTCCCGCAGGGTGTGCCCTACCGCGTGGAGCGTATGGGCGCCACCGCCGGAAAGATCATCATCGACGGCAACGCGGCCTGCGCGCTGGGCTGCATGTTCGCCGGGGTGACGGTGGTCACCTGGTATCCCATCACGCCATCGTCGTCGCTGGTGGAAACGCTCATCGGCTATATGCGCCGCTTCCGCCACGATGCGGAGACCGGCAAGGCCACCTACGCCATCGTGCAGGCGGAAGACGAACTGGCTTCCATCGGGATGGCGCTGGGCGGCGGATGGGCGGGCGCGCGCGCCATGACCGCCACCGCCGGTCCGGGCATTTCCCTGATGTCGGAATTTATCGGCCTGGGCTATTACTCCGAAATTCCCGTGGTGGTCTTCGATGTAGAACGCGTGGGGCCCTCCACCGGCCTGCCCACGCGCACGCAGCAGGGCGACGTGCTCACAACCGCGATCCTGTCGCACGGCGACACCAAGCATCCCATGTTCTTCCCGTGCTCGCCCGAAGAATGCTTTTCCCTGACCATCGAGGCCTTCGACTTCGCCGAAAAGTTTCAGACCCCGACCTTCGTCATGACCGATCTCGACCTCGGCATGAATAACTGGATGGCCGACGCGTTCGCTTATCCCGAAAAACCCATCGCCCGCGGCAAAGTGCTGGACGCCGCTGACCTGGACAAGCTGGGCGGCTTCGCGCGCTACAAAGATGTGGATGGCGATGGCGTGGGATATCGAACTCTGCCGGGCACCAACCACCCCAAGGCCTCGTACTTTACGCGCGGTAGCGGCCACAACGAGAAGGCCCAGTACACCGAGCGCGAGGACGATTACATCAACAACATGGACCGCCTGGCGCATAAGTTCGAAGTCATGCGCCGGCACGTTCCCGAACCGGTGGTGATCATCCCCGAGAACGCCAAGATCGGCTTCGTGGCCTTCGGCACCTCCGACTATGCGGTGCGCGAAAGCTGCGACCAATTGCGCGAAGAGTACGGCATCGAGGCCAGCTACCTGCGCCTCCGCGCGTATCCCTTCACCCAGCAGTTACTCGACTTCATCGCGCATCACGAGCGCGTGTACGTGGTGGACCAGAATCGCGACGCGCAGTTGCTGGGTCTCATGAAGCTGGAATTCGAGCCGGCGGTCCTGGCCAAGCTGCGCAGCCTGCGATACTACGGCGGCCTGCCGCTGGATGCGCGCACCGTCACCGACGAAATCATCCGCCAGGAGGGCAAATAGATGAGCACCACAGTGACCCCGCCGCCCAAGAAAGTCAACCATATCGGGCTGGAGGTGGTGCAGTATAAAGGCAGCAAGACCACGCTGTGCGCCGGATGCGGCCACAACTCCATTTCCGAGCGCATCGTGGAGGCCTTTTACGACCTGGGCGTGAACCCCTACACGGTGGCCAAATTCTCCGGCATCGGATGCTCCTCGAAATCGCCGGCCTACTTTCTGGGGCTCTCGCACGGTTTCAATGGCGTGCATGGCCGCATGCCCGCCATCGCCACCGGGGCGCTGCTGGCCAACAGTACGCTGATGGGGCTGGGCGTCACCGGCGACGGCGACACCGCTTCCATCGGGTTGGGCCAGTTCATGCACCTGGTGCGCCGCAACGTCCCCATGATCTACGTGATCGAGAACAACGGCGTATACGGGCTTACCAAGGGCCAGTTTTCGGCCACCGCCGACCTCGGCTCCACGTTGAAGACCGGACTCGCCAATGACCTGCCGCCGTTCGATTGCTGCGCCCTGGCGCTGAAATGGGGAGCCACCTTCGTGGCGCGTTCCTTCAGCGGCGACAAGAAGCAGCTGCAGGCCATCGTGAAGACCGCCATCGCGCACCGCGGCCTTTCGGTGATCGATGTCATCTCGCCGTGCGTCACGTTTAACGACCACGCCGGGTCCACCAAGAGCTACTCGTATATGAAGGATCACGAAGAGGTACTGCAGGAGCTGGATTTCGTGCCGTTTTTCGAGGACATCTCAGTAGATATCCCGGAGGGTGAAGTGCGCGACGTCCAGATGCACGACGGTTCGCATTTGCGCATTCGCAAGCTGAATCGGGATTTCGACCCCAACGACCGGTTCAAGGCCCTGCAGGCGCTGGAGGAGACCGAAGCAAGAGGCGAGGTACTCACAGGCGTTCTGTATCTGAACACCAGCAAGCCGACTTTTCTCGATCTTTTGAATATGACCGACCAGCCGGTGGCAACTCTTCCCG
>CAZARO010000925.1:0-3120 GCA_964487165.1 uncultured Solibacteraceae bacterium
AGGGACGCTCGCTGTTCACGCAGTTGTTCCTGACCCACATCGACGAAAACGGCAACGACAGCCCGGCGATTCTGGTGGAAAATATGACGGCGGCGAATCGCGCGGTGAATATTCCGGAATTCGTGAATATCGCGCCCGATTTCCTGCAATCCATGAGCGCGCCGGCCACGGAGTTCTACCGCCTGTTCAATATCGCCATGACAGACCAGGGCAAGGGCGAAACCGAGACGGCCATCGCCGAGTGGAAAAACGCGCTCGCCATGAGTCCCGACGAACCCCGCGCGCTCTACAACCTGGGCGTGGCGCTGGCCGATACCAAGCGCTACCAGGAAGCCGTGGTGCCGCTGCGCAAGGCGATGGAACTGAAGCCTACCGACGCCCGCACGCACGCCAGTCTGGGCATCGCGCTGCTGCGCATGAAACAGCCCGATGAGGCGTTGGCGCAACTCCAGAAGGCCGTCGAACTGAATCCCAGGGATGCCAAGGCGCAGAGCGCGCTGGGGAGCCTGCTGGCCGACCGGGGGCAGATTCAGGAAGCGATTCCCCATTTTGCGCAGGCGCTGGAAGTGGACCCCAACGACGCCGACACGCAGAATAATATCGGCATCGCGCTGGCGCGTGCCGGCCGGGCCGAAGCGGCTATCCCGTATCTCGAGAAAGCCCTGACCGCCGATCCGAACGCGCCTGAGTTGCACGGCAACCTGGGCCTGATCCTGGCCCGGCAAGGCCATTTCGACGACGCCATTCCGCATCTCGAAAAGGCGCTCGCGGGCGGGTTCGATTCCGCCGAGGCGCACCTCGTGCTGGGGCGCGCGCTGGCCGGTAAAGGGCGGCTCGAGGAGGCCATTCCGCACTTCGAGGCGGTGGTCAAGACCGGCGATCCGCTGGTGCTCGGCGTGCTTTCTTCGCTCTATGCCAGAGTGGGCCGGCTGGAGGATGCATTGCGAGCCGCCAGGCAGGGTCTGGCGCTGGCCACCGAGCGCAACGACCGCGATTTGATGGCGGCTTTCACCGGCAGCATCGCACTCTACGAAAAGGCCGCCAGCGAAGGCGGCAAGAAGTGACCCCTACTTGGACTCGTCCGTCACTTCCAAAGCATTCAGCGAGGCGTAATTGCGGACAGGGCGGAGCGAGATGGTGATCTTGCCCTGCGGATCCGGCTCCAGCCCGTGCAGCGGAACCACCACCGCGCGATTGCTTCCGTGCGCTTCCTTGAAGATATCGAAGCTGCGCCGGAAAGCCACGCCATTACAAAGGATGTCGAAGACCCGGCTGCCTACGCCGCCGCCCGCGAAGTTTCCCGGACCGAACCATGCTTCGGTGAAAAACAGCCTGACGCCATAGCGCCCGGAGGGCACCGGAATCACATAAGTAAGGTTGCCGTAGCGTTCTCCGCGGAGCAACTCAGCGTCGGGGATGTTCTCGACCGGCTCGGTGCGGGTAGCCAGTTGGCCGCCGTGCGAATAGCTGTCGGCCGCCCAGACGAGGCCCTGCTTGTCGGTATAAGGATGTTCGCGGGAGACCATGCGGATGGGCACCAGCTTCCCGCGAACTCCGCGCGTAATCTCGATGGCGCTCACGATGGCGGGGTTCATTTGCGGATCGAATCGCAGGTGCAGTTTGCCATCGGCCGCCGGCGAGATGTCCTTGAAAGCGCGCGTATCGGCGGCATCGGCGCCCACTTCTTCGATGACGTCGAACCCGCGCAGAATCTGCGCGCCATTGGCAAAGACGTCGAAGATGCGGCTGGTCTCTCCGCCCCCGGCCACATTGTTCTCGCCGTATAGCGTCTCCGCGAAATGAAGGCGCAACTCGTAGACGCCCGGCGGCAGCGGAATATCATATGAGAACGCACCTTCGCGGCGATACCGGTAGAGAGCCGGATCGCGGGTCCCGGAGATGCGGTGACCGGTGCTTTCGAATATCGTGCCACCCTGGAAATAGGCATCGCCCTGCCAGCTTCGTCCGAAGCGGTCGATATAAGTGCCGTCCTTGAGTCCGGCCAGGATGCGAACCTCGTAGGGCATCGCGGCAGCGACTCCCGCAGCGGGGAGAGTGACCTTCTCCGCCCCGGCGGAAACGCCTTTCCAGAGCAGCAGCCCGCAGAGAGCCAGGGCGACGAACGGCGCCGCGATCCACAGCCGGTAGCGGTATCGCGAAGACGGTGGAATCAACGGCGGCTGGGAGGGGCCGTAGGAAACGGGAGCCAGCAGCGGGCCGACGGCGTGGATCCGCTCGGCAGCGGGTACGGCATTTTCCAGGCACGCGGGCGGGGACGGCGCCGGCGGAGCAAGGCTCAGTTCCGGCGCGGGCCGGCGCACGAACTGCGGCGCGTACTGCCCGCACGGTACATGGATCCACACGCTATGATCGGCGCCTTCCGACTCATAATATTCGCGCAGACGCTTGCGCAAACGGTGCGCCTCCACACGCACGATGGAGTTATGCTTCTGGTCGAACTCGGCGGGCCGGCCCAGGGCTTCGACGGCGACGTTGTATTCCTTGATTTGCTCGGCGGCACCTTCGAAGTACTTCTCGCAGATGTACGTCAGCACATTGGCGAGATTGGGAGCACGATCGAAGATGCCGGAGGATAGCACCGATTCGAGCTCCATTCGCTCCAGGTCGTATTCACGGGCCGGTTGCATCCAACGTATGATAGCTCCATTCGCGTCCCGGTGAGGCAAGCGAAGGTTAGCACCCACTTCCGGGCACCGCTCCCTGAGTGCAACCCATCTCCAAGGGCCACGCGGCTTCCATGGGCGCGAACCTAAGCAAATGTTGATGCTGCGGCATATTTATCGGTGTGAATCCGTGTCCATCCGTGGCCCATTCTGCTTGGCGAACATAAGGCAATAGGCCATGGATGGACACGGACTCACACGGATTCAGAACTTCCAAAGGACCACGCCGGGATTGAGAGCGGTTGTCGCGCGGTCTCTTACGATGATCGTTCCTACTTCTATTTCATGCACCCGGATGGCTTCCTGCGGAGCCCAGAAGGCCCCGGCACTCGGCTTTCCGATGCCTCTATGCGGCTGGCCTTCGCGGGGGTGTTACCAACCCGCCGCAGGATGCCATCCCAATGTCACTTACATTGCCGGAAAGCTGGGATTCTGC
>CAZARO010000926.1:0-3118 GCA_964487165.1 uncultured Solibacteraceae bacterium
TAACGCAGAATCCCAGCTTTCCGGCAATGTAAGTGACATTGGGATGCCATCCTGCCCCACTTAAGACGTCCTGTGCCTACGGAACTCGACGCTTACGGGCTGAGACCTACGCCACTAGCGCGCCGGCCTTAGCCAACGCGACTTCCAGTTCGTCCTTGCCCAAGTCAGTACTGATGAACAGTTCCTGCCGCGCTCCGGCGCTCAGGGCGATGGCCTTCCAGCCGTTTTGCGTCGGCACGGTGATGTGCACCCGAACCTTGCCTTTAGCATCGCGAACCGGGCGGATCACGCCGGGAATCACTGAGCGAATCGAAGGATTGGAAGCCAGCAGGGTTTCGAGGATGCCGCGCACGCCGTCGATAATGCTGTGCTCCACCTTGAGGCGGTCTTTGGCGGTGCGCAGGCGCATTTAGCCCCGGCCGCCGCCGCGCAGCGGAACGAAGCGGCAGAGAGTCGCCACGTGCGAGTCGATGCGGCCGGCCCGCTTCCACAGCGAACGCAACTCCTGGTCTTCGCCCGCGCCCACGGGAATCACCAGGCGCCCGGGATCGTCCAGTTGTGCCAGCAGGGCCGCGGGGATTTCGGGCGCCGCGGCCGCCACCGAGATCGCCCGGTATGGCGCCAGCGCCGGATAGCCGAACGAGCCATCGCCATCCACCACCGTGATATTGCCATCGCGCCCCGTTCGCCGCAGGTTTTCGCGCGCCAGGCAGGCCAGCGCGGGAATCAACTCCACGGAGACCACGCGCGCCGCCAGTTGCCCCAGCACTGCGGCAGCGTATCCGCAACCGGCGCCCACTTCGAGAACTGTTTCGCTTCCGGTGAGGCGCAGCAGCTCGGCCATGAGCGCGGTCATGTAGGGCTGCGAAATCGTCTGGCCGTAACCCACGTGCGTGGGCCCGTCGGCATACGCCACCACGCGCGAGTCCGCGGGCACGAATTCCTCGCGCGGAACACTATTCATGGCGGCCAGTACGCGCTCGTCCCGAATGCCCCGCCGGCGCAATTGCACCTCCACCATCTTGCGGCGTTCTGTGGCCCAATCGGGAATCACAAGTTTTCCAATTCTATAATAACTGTAATGACCCATCAGGTTACGCTCATCCCCGGCGATGGCATTGGACCCGAAGTGGCCGCGGCGACGGTGCGCGCCGTGGATGCCACCGGTGTCCGCATCGAGTGGGAACACGTGGAGGCAGGAGTACGCGCGCTGGCCGAGCAGGGCCAGCTGATTCCGGACGACGTCTTCGCGTCGTTGGAAGTGACCCACGTGGGTCTGAAGGGGCCGACGGCAACGCCGATTGCCGGCGGCCACCAGAGCATCAATGTGGCGCTGCGGAAGAAATTGGGACTCTATACCAACTTCCGTCCGGTGCGCATGCTTCCCGGCCTGAAGACCCGTTTTCACGACGTGGCCATCGACCTGGCGATCTTCCGCGAAAACACTGAGGATCTGTACTCCGGGCTGGAGCATGAAGTGGTCCCGGGGGTGGTGGAAAGCCTGAAAATTATCACCCGCCACGCCTCCATGAGGATTGCGCGGGCGGCCTTCGAGTACGCCCGGCGCGAAGGGCGCCGCAAGGTGACGGCCATCCACAAGGCCAACATCATGAAGCTCAGCGACGGCCTGTTTTTGAAGTGCTGCCGCGAAGTGGCGGCGGAGTTTCCGGATATCGTGTACAACGAACTGATTGTGGATAACGCGTGCATGCAACTGGTGATGCGGCCGGAGACGTTCGATCTGCTGGTGCTGCCCAACCTCTACGGCGATATCATTTCCGATCTCACGGCGGGCCTGGTGGGCGGATTGGGGATCGTGCCGGGCGCGAATATCGGCGACCATCACGCCATTTTCGAAGCGGTTCACGGCACCGCTCCCGATATCGCGGGCAAGGGATTGGCGAACCCGACGGCGCTGATGCAGTCGGCCGTGCTGATGCTGGCGCACTTAGGCGAGCGCGACGCGTCGGCGCGGCTGCACAATGCGATCTATCAGACTTATGCCGAGACGCGGCACCTCACGGGAGACGTCGGCGGGAAGGCGTCGACTACGGAGTTCACTGACGCGGTGATCGGGCATTTAGGGTCGTGAAGGCTGCTGTTTCCACCGTGGGTGAGCGACACGACAGTGGAGGCAAGGCCGAAGGTCCAACGAAAACAAGAATCGGAGCGTACCCAGTACGCCAGTCGCCATGCCGCTGCGGGATATTTGTCCGTGTGGATTCAGAACTTTCGAAAGGACTACGCCGAGATTGAGAGCTGTTGTCGCGCACGGATTCTTCCGACGATCGTTCCTGCTTCTACGTCGTGCACCCGCATTCGGCGGCGTCACCATGAATCCTGGCGTCGTGTGGTACCATGCTTTTGCAGACCAATTTCGTCTCCGGAGAGGTGGCTGAGTGGTCGAAAGCAGCGGTTTGCTAAACCGTCGTACGGTCTAAAGCTGTACCGGGGGTTCGAATCCCCCCCTCTCCGCCAGAAGATTCTAAAGAGCTTCCACCCCACCTCCAGTCGGCGTCGGGCAATGTGGCGCAGAATGGGACGCGACCTTAGACCTATATCGCCGCCATCGCCGCCACAGGGCGGACAATCCGGAAGACACCAAATCAGGCGACCTCGATGAACGCCGTACGGGCGTGGAAGTGTGAAGGCGCTGAGGCCAAAGGAGCAGGCGGCCGAGTTGTCGGCGTTGAATGCCGTGCAGGATTTTAGTTCCCGTCTCAGGCCTACAACTTCCACCCGCGAAGCGGGCCACAAGACCATGGCAGATATCTCGTGCACCCCTGCCGGTTCGTCAGCCGAGCTTGACGAAACATACCTTTTTAGATCGCCGATTAACAGACTAATGAACCAGGACAACTAACAGGAGAACCAACATGACGAAGCGAGTCCACGACATCAACACCTAAAATCGCGCTTGTCACAGGAGGCAGCCGCGGCATTGGCCGCAATACCGTCGTGAGCCTGGCTTCAGCCCGGACTTAGGGAGCAAATAGCCAATCCAATCTACCGCTTCATCGACTACCAGACCTGAAGCGCGGACTTCGCTCGATTACCAGCACCAGCCTGCCTCGAACGTGCCCGCACTCACTGACGCGGTGCGCTTCCGAGATCTCGT
>CAZARO010000927.1:0-3118 GCA_964487165.1 uncultured Solibacteraceae bacterium
GGATGCCGTGGAGAGCGGCGAAGCCTGCCTGGAGGCGCTGCCCGGCGCGGGCTACGGGGTGGTGCTGCTGGATATCTGGCTGCCCCGCATGGATGGCATGGAAGTGCTGACGCGCATCCAGGAGATTCCCTTCACGGAACGTCCCGCCGTCATTATGATTTCCGGACACGGTTCCATTGAAGCGGCGGTGAAGGCCACCAAGCTGGGGGCGTTCGACTTTCTGGAGAAGCCGCTCTCTCTGCAAAAGGTCACTGTGGTGGTGAAGAACGGCTTCGAGCACCTCAATCTGGCGCTGGAGAACAGCCGTCTCAAAGAGGATACCGGAAGCCGGTGGCGCATCATCGGCGAATCCGTCCCCATGAAGGCGTTGCGGCAACAGCTCACATTGATGGCGGGGACCAACGGCCGCGTGCTGATCTACGGCGAAAGCGGCACGGGCAAGGAACTGGTGGCGCACGCGCTGCACGCGCTCAGTCCGCGGGCGGCGGAACCGTTCGTGGAAGTGAATTGCGCCGCTATCCCGGAGGACCTGATCGAGAGCGAGCTGTTCGGGCACAATAAGGGCAGCTTCGCGGGCGCGGCGGAGGCCAAGATCGGGAAATTTCAGAAGGCCGACGGCGGAACGCTTTTCCTGGACGAAGTGGGCGACATGAGCCTGCGGACGCAATCCAAGGTGCTGCGCGTGCTGGAGGAGCAGCGGATTGAGCCGGTGGGCGCGGCCGAATCGATGCAGGTGGACGCGCGCGTGGTAGCGGCCACCAACAAGAATCTGGAGGAAGAGATCGCGCGCGGCAATTTTCGCGAGGACCTGTTCTACCGGCTAAACGTGATTCCCTTTTTCGTGCCGCCGCTGCGCGAACGGCGGGAGGACGTGGCCGAACTGGCGAACCACTTCCTGCGCGAGTTCACCACCGCCTACGGCCGCAAGCCCAAGGAACTGACGCCGGAGGCATTCCAGCTGCTGGCGGACTATCATTGGCCGGGCAACGTGCGGGAGTTGAAGAACCTGATCGAGCGGATTGTGATTCTGAATCCGCAGGTGCGCGTGGATGCGCGGCACATTCCGCTGAATTCCCGGCGGCCGGCGGAACGGCCCCTGGAGCGCTTCGGCAGCTTGCAGGAAGTGCGCGAAGCGGCGGAGCGCGAGTACATTCTGAAGAAGCTCGAGGAGATGCACGGCAACGTGTCGCGCACGGCGGAGCTGCTGGGGCTCGAGCGGAGCAATTTATACCGCAAGATGAAGACGCTTGGGATTGGGCAGGGGGAGTAGGTCAGGACGGGAACGAATTGGAATTCCCCTCTGCCTTCCGCCAATGCCGCCGCAACGGTAAGGCGCGGGGCATCGTAAAACTCAGGTACGGAGGCCAGCCATGATTCGTAACGAGACCGAATACCAGGAAGCATCCACGCGGCTCGCCGACGAGCGGAATCGGCTCGTTGAACACCGGGCGAGGCTAAAGGAAGCCGGGCTCAGCGATGCGGAGATCAAGCGCGTCATCGATCCGATGGAATCCTTCCACCTTCAACTCCAGGAGGAGGTGGAAAGCTACGAACGCTTGAAGCGCGGCGAATTCGAAGAACTGGAAAATTTGCGGGGACTCGGCCACCTCTTAATCTCTCTGCGCATCGCTCAGGGCATCTCGCAGCGCGAATTGGCTAAACGGCTGAACGTGCATGAATCGCAGGTTTCCCGCGATGAACGAAATGAATATTTCGGCATTACGCTCGAACGCGCCATCAAAATCCTTGACGCGCTCAACGCCCGGCTCCGCACCAAGGCCGAGATTCAGCCTCCCGAGATGGCGATGGCGTAGAGCCTCCTTGCCCGCTGCGCATCGTCGACCGCGAATATCATCCTGCCAATGCAGCTTCCATGCCGAGAGCCTCGCTCCGAGGGGATGGCTTGCTGCAGGCCAGCTTGTTCCACGCCGTATTCATCTGCAACTCGGGCCAGTACGCGATTCTCGATCCGGGTGCCGGCTCCGGCAGACCACAGTGAGAAAAATCACCCGGTGGAAAGTCGCCGGCCGCCGAGTGTGGGCTGTCTGAGGAGTGATTGCGGAGGACCTGCCGACCGCTTCGATTCCGGAACCCGCCGTGCACAATGCCGACTGACGGACGTGCGAGGCCCTTTGTATCGGCCTGCGCCGGCCGCAGCTGTGTGTCGGTCTGCCGCGGCGCATGTGGAAAGTTTGCCCGCAGGAGCGGTTCCGAAGGAGGCAAGGTCTGAACAGACACCTAGCGAGGACGATGGCCCGAGCTGTGGTTCTCGTTGCGATCACGGCTTTGGCAGCTCCAGCCCAGCAGTACACGATCTCGACGTACGCCGGAGGCTCGCCGGTGCCGACGCCCGTCCTGGGAGTCGATGCCACAGTGCTATCGCCATCGGGAGTTACGGCGGACGGCGCCGGCAACGTGTATTTCAGCGCGGGCAACTGCGTGTTCAAGCTGGACCCCAAGGGAATCATGACAGTGGTGGCCGGCAACTCGCGCGCCGGCTACTCGGGCGACGGCGGGCCGGCGACGAGCGCGCAGCTCTACAGCCCGTCCGGCCTGGCGCTGGACGCCGCCGGAAACCTATATATCGCCGACTCGGCGAATAACGCCGTCCGCGCAGTCTCCGCGGCTGGTGTAATCACAACTTTTGCCGGAAACGGCGTGCCGGGCTTCCAACCCTTCTCAGGCGACGGCGGTCCCGCAACCGCGGCGCAACTTTACCAGCCGGAGGCTGTCGCCGTGGACGCGGCCGGCAACGTCTATATCGCCGACTACGGCAACAGCCGGATCCGCAAGGTGACTAAGGCGGGTATCATTAACACCGTAGCCGGCGGCGGAAACGACGGCTTCGGCGGATCGCAGGGTTGCTCCGGCGATGGCGGCCCGGCGACGGCCGCACTGCTCGATTCTCCGCTGGGAGTGGCGGTGGACGCCACGGGCAACCTCTACATATCCGACTGCAACGTCGTCCAGAAGGTGTCGACCGCCGGCGTCATCACGGCCATTGCCGGCGGCGGCTCGAACTTGAGCGACGGCATCGCCGCCACCGCTGCTCAGTTGGGGACGGGCGGCCTGGCCGTCGATGCGAACGGCAACCTTTATATTGCAGACTCAGGGTGGG
>CAZARO010000928.1:0-3114 GCA_964487165.1 uncultured Solibacteraceae bacterium
ACGAAGCGCACGCCGAAGGCGGCAAGCGCTCCGCCAAACACGGCTACGTCCGCAGTTGACTTCCGGCCGGGTTCTATTCCAGTAATTCCGCGTCGTGAAGATCGATATGCCGGCCACTCGCTCGTTTATTGCGGACGAGATCCGCGCGTCCGATAAACCAGACTCTCTGGCCTGGGCCAGGCGTCGGAGAATGTCAATCCGGTCACCGACATAAGGATGTCCACCCGTACGGGCGGCACGCCGATTTGATAGAAGAACTCTTCGTGGGCGAAATCATCAGGCGAGAGGCCGGCAAGCGGCGCGCCGAAAGCCGCCAAGGGCGCGGAACACTCTCAGCGCATTTTCCTGGCTCGCTTCCACCCAGAGGTCCAGGTCCTTGGTGTAGCGCGGCTCCGTGTATAACATCACGGCGTACCACGCCCACAACCAGGTACCTAACTTCGTGCGCGTTGAAAATGCTCAACAGTTCTTCGAAGTCGGAGTGCATCCACACCGCCTGGCCGCTGCGAATGGGCATCCACCACCATCTGCCAGGCAGCCTCGAAAATGGCCGCCGGACCGAGGCGCTGCCAGTACTCAATGTCGAACTTCCGGTCGAGCTCGCTCAATCGTCCGTACCGCTCCATCACGAAGTGTGCAGGTGTGTCGTTCACTTGGGCTTCCCGCAAGCTTACCGCGTATCGTGGCATGTGGTGCAGCCCGCGCTGGCGTGAGTTTTCACGTGGCAGCCCTGGCAGAACACCATCTTCGTGGCGCCGAGCGAGTCCGTCACGGAGTCCTCGTCTTCCACCGGCCCGTGGCAGTCGTTGCACTTCGCCTGATTCATCAGATGATAGCGATGGTCGAAGAAAACGAAGTCCTCCAGCCGGTAGACGCGCACCCACGGGATGGCCTGCCTGGCCGCCGCCATATCCGCCAGCTTGCGGATTTCGGGCTTGTCCTTAGCGATCAGAATATGGCACGCCATGCACTTGGCGGCCGGCGGGAAACCCATTTGCGCACCGAATTTCGCCGGGGTGGGATGACAATCCTGGCACACCAGTTTGGCCGCCGCGGTGTGGACCTTGTGGCTGAACGGCAGAGGCTGTACCGGCGCGGCCGCACTTAGCACAGAGGCTATCGCCAGCAGCCAATAGCGCCCCTTCACCGCTTGGAAGGATGCACGGGCTTCGCGCCGCTCTTGACGATCAGATCGGTGATCAGGGTCACGGCCTTATCGATGGGTAAGAAATCGGCGATATCGATGGGGGTGCGGCCGCGCGCATTCTTCTCGTCGAGGGGTGCTCCCTTATCGGCCAGGAACTGGATCTCCTCGCAGATATCGGCCTGCGTCGCCAGCGGACCGAGCGTGCCGCTCACCGTCGCGTGGATGATGGTGTCGCCGGTATCGGTGGCGGCCTTCACGTCCTGGTCGAACTGGTAGGCATACTTGACTACGCCCACGTGCCCGCTGCCGGCGGCCGCCATCAAAAGAGTGGTGCCATCCTGGGCTTTCAGTTTAGGATCGGCATGGTGCTCGATGAGCGCCTTCATGATGTCTTCGTGATTGCCTCTCGCCGCCATCATGAGAGCCGTTTGTTCGCCCGCGGGAAGACGGAACCCTTCGCCGCCTCCGCCGCCGCGGCCAAACGGCTGCGTCTTGTTGGTGCGCGCATCGGGATTCGCGCCCTTTGCCAGCAGCTTTTCGGCCAGCTCCAGGCTGCCCGTTTGCGCGGCGGTATGGAGGGGCGTAACGCCCAGGCGATCGGCCACGTTGGGATCGGCCCCGTGGTCCAACAGCACAATAGCAGCCTTCGCGCTTTTGCTGGCCGCAGCGACGGATAATACCTTGGTGCCGTCGGGCAGGGCGTAATTGGGGTCCGCGCCGGCGGCGATCAGGCCGGTTACGGACGCAGCGGAGTTTTTCACCGCCGCGAATACCAGCGGCGTGAAACCGCTCTTGGACGCGGCCTTCACATCAGCCCCGGCATCGATAAGCGCCTGCACTACGTCCGCATGGCTTTCGGCTGCGGCCCACATCAAAGCATTTTGACCCTTCCCGGGTTCGGCAGCGTTGACGTCGGCCCCGGCGGCAATCAACTCCTTCACCGCCGCTACGCTGCCGGAATTGGCGGCGATCATGAGCGCGGTCTCGCCGTTCCATCGCGCCGCTTTGGCGTTGGCCCCGGCCTTCAGCAGGTGGTCCACCAGCACGTCATCGCCGGTGGAGCAGGCCAGGGTGAGCGGAGTTTCGCCGTACTCGTCGGCGGTATTGACTTTGGCGCCGGCCGCCAACAGCGCTAGTGCCGAATCGCGGTCGTCCAGGTAGGAGGCCCATGCCAGGGCGGTCGCGCCATCGGGTTGCGCCGCGTTCACGTCGGCCTTGGCGCGCAGGAGCGCCGCGAAGCCTTTGTGGTCGCGCCGTTTGACGGCGTCCAGCAGGCGGAGATCGGCGGCCGCGAAACATACTCCTGCGCTGAGGAGGAGCGCCACTACACACCGCTCCCTGGCGGTCGCGGCTCGGTAAGCATTCAGCACCGTGCTACACCTCGCTGAGCAGCTTGATCTCGCCGGTGCTGTCGCCGAGCTTCTCGGGCACCGGCACGCCGGCCTTGTCCAGCATGGTGAGCAGCAGGTTGTTCATGGGCGTTTCCTTGGGGAACTTCACGTGGCGCCCGCCCTTTACCTGGCCCGCCGCGCCGCCCGCCATCACCAGCGGCAAATCGTGATGCGTGTGCGCGTTGCCGTCGCACAGGCTGCTGCCGTAGAGAACCAGCGAGTGATCCAGCAGGCTGCCATCGCCATCCGCGGTGGACTTCAGTTTGTCGAGATAATACGCCAGCAACTTCACGTGGTAGGTGTCGATCTGCGTGACCTTCTCGATTTTTTCGGGATCGTTCTGGTGGTGCGTCAGCGGATGATGGCCGTCGGAAATTCCGATATTGCGATAGCTCCGGTCGCTGCCCTCGCGCCCCAGCATGAAGGTGACCACACGCGTCAGGTCGGCCTGGAAGGCGATGGTCTGCAGGTCCATCATGAGCTTGGCGTGATCGTCATATTCCGCGGGCACACCGGCGGGACGCTCGATCAACGGCACCTTCATGGTGTCGTTCTGCGCTTCGGCCATCTGGATGC
>CAZARO010000929.1:0-3110 GCA_964487165.1 uncultured Solibacteraceae bacterium
GAACGTGGCTCCTTCGCCGGCCTTGCTCGCGACTTCGATATCTCCGCCATGCGCCTCGATAATTCCGTAGGAGACCGCCAGCCCCAACCCCACGCCCTTGCCCTCCGGCTTGGTGGTGAAGAACGGATGAAAGATCTTGGCCAGGTTCTCGGGCGCGATACCCTCGCCGTTGTCGGCCACCACCAGCCGCACGAAGCCGCCGCCCGCCGCGGTGGAAACCACCACCCGCCGCTCGCTCTTCGAATGGGTGGCCTCGGCCGCGTTGAGCACCAGGTTCAATACCACCTGCTGCACCTGCGACTGGTCGCAAGGCACGGGCGGCAGGTCCGCCGCAAGGTTAGTCTCCACCTCCACATTGCTCAGCTTCATCTTGGGCTGCACCAGGGAGAGGGTCATGCGGACGATTTTGTTGACGTCGGCCGGCGCCCGCTGCGGCTTGGAGCGGCGCGAGAAGGCCAGCAGGTCGGACACGATCCGCCCCACGCGCGTGGTTTCATTGGTGACCTGGGTGAGATACTTGCGGAATTCCGGGATGCGCTCGGGGGGAATGCCGTCGTCTTTCACGATGCGCTGCAGCAGCATGGAGAGATTCAGTACGCCGGCGATGGGATTGTTGATCTCGTGCGCCACGCTGGCGGCCAGTTCCCCCAGGGAGGCCAGGCGATCGCTTTGCAGCAGCTTCTGGTGGGCCGCCTTGAGCTGCTGTGTGCGATCTGCCACCTTGGTCTCGAGACTCTGGGTGAAGCTGTTGATTTCCGCCAGCGCGGTGCGCAGGCGGTCGCGCATCACGTCGAAAGAGCGCGCCAGTTCGTCCAGCTCTTCGCTGTTTCCGGCGATATCGAGGGGCTGGTCAAGCTCCATCTGGCTGATGGCTTTGGTGCCTTCGATGAGCTTTTCGATCGGCTGGCCCACAAATCGGCGCGTAAAGAAGATGATGAACAGGCCGATGAGGGTTACTTCCACGCCGGTGACCAGCAGCACCCGGTATTTGATGCCCGCGACTTCGTAATCCACGCTTTGCAGGCTGAGCGAGAGATCGAGGACGCCCAGCGTCTTGACGTCGGCCGGGTGCGCGTGGCATTCCGCCTGGCTGCATGAGGTCTCGTTGTAGATGGGGGTGCGCATATCCAGCCGGCGCCAGCCATCGGCCCCGCGGTAGACCTTGACCAGCGCTTTGGCGTCCAGTTTACGGAGATCGATGGACTCCTGGCGGTCTTCCTGGTTGGTGGAAAAGGTGACGTGTCCCGCGCTGTTGAACATGCGGATGCGGTCGATCCCCTGTTTCAGCGCGATGGTCTGCATCACCTGGTAGGCCGCCTCCCGATGGTCGTCGAGCATGGCGTGCCAGGTGGCGCTGGTGATTCCCTTGGAGAGCTGGCCGGCTCCCAGCAGTACGGTATTGAGGAGTTGCGTTTCCTCGGTCTTGACGTTGACCAGTCCGGATACCGCCGCCACGATGAGAACGATCACCGTGATAGAGAGGATCAGTTTCCGTGCGAGTCGCCGCAACATAATAAGTATTTTAGAGTCCGAAATTATTGTATCGTGTGGCGTCTTCCTACACAATCGGGTTTTCGGACGAGCGGCGGAGCCGGCAAAGCGGTTTGTTACACTGTGACTTGAATCCAACCCCTACCAGTAAGCTGCGAGTCTGCGCAGTCAATTTCCTCAACACCACTCCGTTGGTGTGGGGCATGCTGCACGGACCGCAGCAGGGCCTTTTCCACCTGGATTTCGGCATTCCTTCCGCTTGCGCCGACCAGATGGCCAGCGGCGCCGCCGATATCGGCATCGTGCCGTCGATCGAGCTCTCGCGGCAGGATCTGGAAGTGATTCCCGGCGCGGGGATCGCCTGCCACGGGCCGGTACGCAGCATCCTGCTGGTCTCGCAGCGGCCGGCGGCGGAAATTCGCACGCTGGCGGTGGACAGCAGCTCGCGCACGTCGGTGCAACTGGCGCGCGTGATTCTGGAGCGGCGCTACGGCGTGGAATATACCGCGATCCCGCACGCACCGGACTTGGACGCCATGCTGCGGGTGGCGGATGCGGCGCTGCTGATCGGGGACCCGGCGCTGCGCGTGGATCCGGCGCGGTTGCCCTACGAAGTCCACGATTTGGGCGGGGAATGGGTGGAGATGACCGGGTTGCCGATGGTATTCGCGGTGTGGGCGGCGCGCAAGGGCGTGGTGACGCCGGAGGTGGCGGAGGCGTTTCGGGGATCGTGCCGCTACGGCCTGGAGCGCATGGACGAGATTGTGGCGGCGGAATCGGCGCGTCTGGGCTTTACTCCCGAATTGGTGCGCGATTACCTGACGGGTCACATCGTGCACCAGCTGGGGCAGCGGGAGTACCAGGGGATGGATCTGTTTCTGCGGTACGCGCGCCTGAAGGATCGGGCCGGCCAGGCGGTTTGACCCGGTTTGACCCGGAGGGTGGCGGTTTCCTATACTGAAAGCATCCCTATGTATGCCTTGGTAATGACGATTCACGTAGTCGTGTGTATCTTTCTGATCATCGTGGTGCTGCTGCAGAGCGGAAAGGCCGCGGACCTGGCGGGCGCGTTCGGTGGCATGGGTTCGCAAACGGCCTTCGGCCCGCGCGGATCGGCCACGCTGCTTTCGAAGGCGACCACGATTTCGGCGGTACTGTTCATGGTCACGTCGCTGTCGTTGTCGATACTGGCGACGCGGAGTGCCGGGCTGGGGACATCGGTGTTGGACGCCGCGCCGCAGCGGGCGACCACTCCGGCCGCGCCGAAGACGCCGCCGCCGGCAGCTCCTGTGCAGCCGGTACCGGTGCAGGGGCCGATGACGGTGACGCCGGGGTCTGGTCCGGGCGACGTGAAAATCGACATGAGTAAGATAAAGGTGCCGCCACCGCCCGCGGCGCCGCCGGCGGGAAAGAAGAAATAGCGCCCTGAACGCGGAGGCGGTGGAATTGGCAGACGCACTAGCTTGAGGTGTGGTCTGACCACGGGAAGCCACGGCAAACCTTTGACAGGTATAGACTTTCCCCTCGCCGGCAACCTACGGCAACCAAGCTTCCCATAGGAGCCGCTAGCTACTTTCTGGCGCAAAATTACCGTCGATTGCCAAAGACCGCTTGCTGAC
>CAZARO010000930.1:0-3107 GCA_964487165.1 uncultured Solibacteraceae bacterium
TTCTCCTGTACGGCGTTTTGTGCCGGCCGTCACCACCAGATACCAGGCTGGCCAGCTCAGCGCGAGATTCAGAATGGATGGGCCAGTCCTGATCCACAGGACGACCGTCAATAATATCGTGGCCGAGGCGATTAGCATGGCCGATCTGAGTGGGAGTCGAGTCATTCTCAAACCCTGGTAAACTCCCTGGATTGCCGGCAGCAGAAAGAGCAGGAGGGAGAACCTGGACAGATCTTCGATGCGGAACCTGGCCAGACAAAAACAGCACGGGAGAAGAGCCAAGAGGGCACTGACCCACAGAGTCCGCCGCGAGACGGATCCCATAACGAAGCCACCCGTCCAAGACCAGGCGGTCAGCAACAGGAACCTGCTGAGCAGGAGCGAGACGCCTGAGTTGGTTATCTGCCGGGTTGCGGGATCGAGGATGTGCAGAGACATCAGACTGAGGGAGACGGACAACCCCATCAGGGGAAAGCTGAAGGGGAGCGCGATACCGAAGGCCGCGATCCAAGGGTGCCAGCCGTTCCAATAGGCTGCCTGGCGGCGGAGCAACAGTCCGCACAGATTCCATATCGCCTGCCGGGTGCTTTCCCCGGTTTCGGCCATGTCGCCCAGTACGGCTTCGCGTTCATCGCGTTCCAGCAGTTGCGCCAGAGAGTCCACCAGCATCCCGCCCCATTTCATGATTGGCTCCGGTGGTGCGCGGCCCATGGTGCGCCACGGCTTGCGCGCGCCACGGTCTCGTAGAAATTCCTTGCCGCTTGTATGCCTTCGGGCGTAACCTGTACCATCCGTTTGGCTCGACCACCCCGTTGCGGCGTAGCATCGCCCATCCAGGTCTTCAGGAAGCCTTTGGTTTCAAGGCGGTCAATGGTGGTATAGAGCGCTCCAATCGAGCATTTGCGGCCGGTGACCGTCTCTATTTCCTGCCGAATCGCCGCGCCATAGCCTTCGTCGCCGAGTCCCGCGGCAGCAGTGATCAAAAGGTATTCGAACTCGCCCAGCATTATTGCTCTACATTGTGATATTAATCGCTGGCCAAGTCAAGGGGTGGGGAAATTAATTTCCTGCGCCACGCAGAGACTGATTCCTGTTGATAAATCCCCTTCGCACCAGCCAAATGGGCGTAGATCCTTCCTGACGGCATAGGGTAACCGATCATCCGGCTCACGTCCGGCAGCGGACGCAACGTTACGTTCGCTGCCAAGCTGCCGTCCGAGATGGCGACTATACAACCAAGGGGTTCCGCCGAGCCGGAACGATCAGGCGCACGCGGGGCGGCGTGAGCTCGATGTCCCGATACGGCGAAGCCTGTAAAGCTGCGAGCACCACCGCGCCGGTTGCCGTCTCCGGCGTGGCGGCAGTTGCCTTCGTCGAGGGCGTCAAGAGCCTTTTCGATGAGCTCATCGGTACTCTGGAAATGGCCGCTCTGAATTTGCGCCTGCACACGCTGCGCCAATTCGGGCTTACCGGCGCGGACGCCAGTCCTGGAGCGGCCAATCAACCCGCCGCTTAGTGCCGCTACTGCTTGCCCGCGATGGACGCCTTCAGCGCCTTCGTCACTTCACCGGCGATGTCGTCCTGCACCATCAGGATGTCGTCCAATGACCGGTCGTAAGTCTCCGACCAGATAACATACCCCTTGTCGGCACGAATCAAGCGGGCGGCGACCCGCAGCCGCTCGCCTGACTTACGCACGCTCCCGTCGAGTAAGTAAGCCACACCCAGCGTCCTGGCGATATCGGCGACCGGTATTTGTTTGTCCTTGAAATAGAATGAGGATGTGGGAGGCGGTACTCGCAGGCCTGGGATCTTACTGAGTTTGTCAATCAGTTCCTCGGTCATGCCGTCGGCGAACGGCCCGTGGTTCATCTCTTCCGTCAGGTCGAGAAACGGCAGCACGGCGATGGATGCAGCGCGATGGTTATCTCCAACCTTGCCGCGGAAAATGTACGCCGCGGCGGCCGTGAGCGCCAGCACCGCGACGGCGGCCAGCACGATGCCGGCTCGGTGGCGCGGGACCGGCGCCGGTACGGCCGATTGCTCCGCCCAGGGGCTGACCTTCGCCACCATGCGGTATCCCAGGCGCGGTACGGTCGCGATGTAAGTGGGTTGCTTGGGGTCGTCCCCGAGCTGACGGCGGAGCGTTGCCACCGCCTGGTAAACGGAATCCGGCGTGACGGTAACCCCGGACCATACCTGGTTGAGTAAGTCATCGATACTGACCACCTCACCGGCGTGTCCGGCCAGGCACAGCAGCAGCCGCATCGTCCGCTCGTCCATGCGGGCAGTCTCTCCGTTTCGTGAAATCTGGCCGGAGTTCGGATCGACGCACCAATCGCCGACGCGAAGCATTGTCGGATGCCGCACTCCCGATGATACAACAGGCCGCGCTATCGCCGATGGAGGGTCATTTTCAGAAGTATTCAGGCTGTTTCAGGCCGAATTCAGGACTTCCCGGCCCTCCGGTTTGTATCGTGTGAAGGCGAAAGAGAGGGTTTCGGCGATGGAAGATTCCGCGGCTGGGCCACCGGTGAAGAAGAGCGCCATCCGGGCAATTGCAATGGGCGGCTTGACCGCCGGAGCTTTGGACCTCACGCAAGCTTGTATCTTGTTTGGAGTGAAGGTGCCGCTGGTGATCGCCGCCGGCCTGCTGGGGCCGCAGGCTCGCCAGGGAGGTACCGGCACCTATGTTCTGGGCGTCCTGCTGCACTTCTTCATCGCCTGCTCGGCAGCGGCGACTTATTACGCGGTCAGCCGGAAGCTGGTCTTCATGAAGGAGTACCCGCTGGTCTGCGGCCTGTTCTTCGGCGCCGCGGTGGAAGAGGTGATGAGCCTGGTGGTATTGCCGCTCTCCGCACTCCACGAAACGGGCCCTTACGATCTTCATGACTTGATTCAAGGGCTGGTGGTGCACATGGTGGTGGTCGGGCTGCCGATTGCCTACAGCGTTCGGCGCTTCGGCAGATAGGCAAGGCTCCGCTTTGATTTCCCTGCGGGAGATGGAGCCAGGAAAGGGAGTTGCAATATTCGGCTGATCGACCGCTCCCTCGCGGCCGCGGCTCGGCAGGCTCTGGCAAACAGAGAGGCGCCATTTCGAGCCGCGC
>CAZARO010000931.1:0-3101 GCA_964487165.1 uncultured Solibacteraceae bacterium
GATCCGCAGGGCCCCATCGCCCTCATCACCGAGCACGACGCGCCGGGCCACGAGGAAATACACGCCGGCGAGATGGTGGGCGAGTTCAAGCTGGTGGCGTTCAACCGCCAGGAGATGACCCTGAACTGGCAGGGACGGGTCATCCACAAGCGCTTGAACGAAGGCGGCAGCGAGCCGCCCAAGGTCAAAGCGGCGCCCATCGGCGTGGAACCCCTCCCTCTCAACGGGGTGATCCCGGGGCAGGCGCCGCAAGTTGCCGAGGGGCCTAAACAGCAAGGCACGGAAATGGGACCCGGGAAGGAGATGACCGACACCGTCAGGGGATGCCAGGCCGGTGATATCTCGGCGCCCGGCACGGTCACCGACGGCTTCCGCAAGGAAGTCAATATGAGCCCCATGGGCCCGCAGTGCCTGTGGCGCGCAGTTGGAAAGTGAAGCAGTGAAATCGCCGGACAGGAACTTATCCATGCGTACGAAACTGGTTTGTCTAATTTTGACCGCGGCTCTTACATTCGTGGCGACCGCCGCGGCGATGGCCCAACAGCAGCAGGCGCCGCCGCAGCCCCTGCCGGTGATCCCCGGCCAGGCGCCGCCCAACACTCCCGCAGCAGCGCAGGCCGCTCCCGCGGCACAGCAGCCGCCGCAGCCGCTGACCGTCATCCCCGGCCAGGCGCCGCCCAACACTCCGGCGGCAGCGCAGGCCGCCCCCGCGGCGCAGCAGCCGCCGCAGCCTCTGCCGGTGATCCCCGGCCAGGCCCCACCATCCACTCCGGCGGCAGCACCCGCCGCCGCGGCCCCGGCCCCGCCTCCGGCTACCACACCGGCGCAGCCCCCTACCCCGATCGCCGCACCGCGCGGCCTCGACTTTGAGATCCCCAACGGCTCACTCACCGACTTCATCGAGATTGTCGCCAAACGCGTGGGGTTCAATTACGTTCTCGATCCCGCCGTCGGCGCCAGGGGTTCGGTATCCCTGTTCACTTACGGCGAGACCAAGCCGACAGACCTGTTGACACTGCTACAGACCATCCTGCGTGTGAACGGCGCCACCATGGTCAAAGTGGGCGACATCTACCGCATCGTGCCCATCAATAAGATCTCGGCGCTGCCTATCGAACCCATGGTGAATCCCGACCAGAAAGCGCTCCCGCAAGACGAGCGCATGATTCTCGACTTGATTTTTCTGAAGTACTCCACCGCCAAAGAGATCGACACTCTGATTACACCATTTCTGGGTGAAGGCGCCAGCCATTCCATCTATGAGCCGGCCAATCTCCTGATCCTGCAGGACAACGCCCGCAACATGAAGCGCACCCTGCAACTCATCGACCTGTTTGACTCGGAGACCTTCGCGGGGCAGCGCGTGAAGCTGTTCGACGTGACCTACAGCCGGCCGTCGGACCTGGTGAAGGAACTGGAAACGGTATTCCACGCGTACTCCCTTTCGGAGAAGAGCTCGGCGGTGAAGTTCATTCCCGTGGACCGCATCAACACACTTATCGCGGTGGCTCCCAATCCCGGAATCTTTCCGCAAGTCCAGAGCTGGATCGATAAGCTCGACATCGCCGTGAAAGTACAGGCCGGCGAAGTGAGTACTTACGTTTACCGCATGAAGTACGCCCGCGCCGCCACCACAGCATTGGCTATCACCGCGCTCTACACCGGCAATGTCAACGCGCTCATCGGCCTGGCCGCGCTGGCCCAGTCCAATCAGTTTGGGACTAACGGAGGTGGTGGGGGTGGCTTCGGCGGCGGCTTCGGAGGGAATGGCGGAGGATACGGAGGGGGCGGAGGATACGGCGCCAACGGTTTTGGAGGCGGCGCCTACGGTGGCAGTGGCTACGGGAATGGAGGCTATGGAAACGGAGGTTTTGGAAACAGCGGATATGGCAGTGGCTATAACCAGACCGGAGCGATCCCGCCCATCAGCGTGCCCCAGGGAGGGAACGCAATCGCCACCCCGCTAAGCGGCCCGACCACCGACCTCACCGGCTCCACTTTGGCCGCCGGCGCGTCTGGCATTGGACCCGGAGGACAGCGAATCCCGCACATCATCCCCAACCCGTTCGACAACACGCTGCTGGTTCAGGGCACTCCGCAGGAATGGCAGCAGATCAATAATCTGCTACGGCAGCTGGATGTGCCTCCGCGGCAGGTGCTCATCCAGATGAGGGTCTACGAGCTCGACCTCAGCGACGGCTTCCAGGAAGGGCTCTCCGCGTTCCTGGAACCGGCGGGAACCAACGCCACGGGATTGGGGCGGGCGCTCAACATCGGCTCCACCGTTTCCGGCTTGAGCCTGTCTTTGGGCACGCTGGTAGGTTCGAGCAAGGAACTGTTGGCCGCCTTCACCGCGCAGGAGACTAAAGGCCACACCAAGCTGCTGTCTGCTCCCAGCATCATTGCCACGGACAGCATTCCCGCCACCATGAACATCGGCACGGACGTACCGGTGTTGACCTCGCAAGCCGTGGTGGGCGGAGTGCAGTCGCAGGGCAGTAACGTGTTCAGCAACACGGTGAGCAGCGAAAGCACCGGTATGACGATGAGTGTCACGGCGCGGGTAAGCCCCAGCGGGGTGGTCACCATGCTTATCGACCAGGACGTCAGTTCGCCGCAAGCGACCAGTTCCAGCGGCATCGATTCGCCCTCCTTCTCGCAGCGTAATTTCAACACGCAAATCACCGTCCAGGACGGCGATACCGTGGCCATCGGGGGCGGAATTCAGGAATCCAAGACCGACACCGTTACGGGTGTGCCGTGGCTCATTCGGATTCCCTTGATCGGCGGCCTCTTCGGGAGCAAGAGCACCAGTACAGCGCGCACTGAACTGATCGTTTTCATCACGCCAAGAGTGCTTTACGACACGAACTCGCTGCTCGACGCGACTGAGGAATTGAAGGACCAGGTGAATCACTTGAAGAAGGCCATCAAGGACCAATAGGCGGCGAACAAGCTGTCGGGCGTTGGCTAACAGGGTCACGCCGAGCGCGCCTTGTGGGGCAGGATCGCATCCCAATGTCACTTACATTGCCGGAAAGCTGGGCTGCGTTAATTGTGGGGCGGACCCCCTGGGGGGTGCCCTCTGGGCCACGCATAGG
>CAZARO010000932.1:0-3101 GCA_964487165.1 uncultured Solibacteraceae bacterium
CTCAGGGCGAGACCGGGAAGGCCATCGAGAAGCTCAAAGCCGCCACCGAGAAGAATCCCAACCCCCGCTCGCTGATGATTCTGGCGGAAGCTTATCGCAATCAGAAAGACTACAAAGACGCTGCCGACGTCGAGAAAAAAGCCCTGGAGATGCAGCCGGAAAACGAGCGGCTGGCGCGCAGCTTAGGGGACGACCTGTTCTTCTCCGAGCAGTACGACGAAGCGCTGCAGGTCTATGGCGAGCTGGCCACGCACTCTCCGAAAGAAATGGCCTACCCGCTCCGCATGGCCGATATTTATGGCGCCAAGCACGATTACGCCAACGCTCACGTGTATATCGACAAGGCCAAGAAGATAGATCCGGGCGACGAGGATCCGCGGCTGGCCGAAGTGCGGATGTTCGAACTGGAGGGCAAGCACGACGAGGCCATCGCGTCGCTCAAGAGTCTGCTGGACGATACCGCCAAGAAGGTCTATTCCAAGGATGAACAGAAGACCCGCGCCGACTGGTTCGAAGAACTCTGGAAGCTCAACATCCAGGCGAAGCACTATCCGGAAGCGATCGAAGCGGTGAAGCAGATGAGCGTGCTCAAGGATAGCGGCCCGGTCGTGGAAGCGCACATCATCGAGACTTATCGGACTTACGAGAAGGATCTGCCCGCCGCCATGCGCGAGGCCGAGGCGGCCCTGAAGAAGTTTCCGGACGAGTACGTGATCCAGCAGGAGCACGCCAACCTGCTCGCCGACATGGGCAAGATCGACGAATCCGTGAAGGAGATGCGCGGTCTGTTGAACGGTTCGCGCGACCGCGAGACCCTGCTGGAACTGGCGGAGGTCTACGAAAAGGGGAAGCGGTTCGACGAAGCGGGGAAGGCCGTGGACGAGGCCGAGAAACTGGCCACTACCGACGATGAAAAGGTAGACGTGTTTTTCATGCGTGGTGCGCTGCTCGAGCGGCAGAAGAAATTCGACGCGTCCGAAGAGGCCTTCCGCAAGGTGCTGGCCCTGAACCCCGACCATGTAGCTACCCTGAATTACCTGGGGTATATGCTGGCGGACCGGAATATCCGGCTGGATGAAGCTTATAAGATGATCCAGAAGGCGGTCGACATGGAACCCAATACCGGCGCCTATCTGGATAGCCTGGGCTGGGTTTATTATCGCCAGGGCAAACTTACCGATGCCGAGCGGATTCTGGTCAAAGCCGTCGACCTCACCGGCCAGGATCCCACGGTGCATGACCACCTGGGCGACGTGTATATGAAGCTCGGGAAGACCCAGGAAGCCATCGCTCAGTGGAATGCTTCCATCAAAGGATTCAAAGACCAGCCGTCGTCCGATACGGACCCGGAAGAAGTGAACAGCGTCAGCAGCAAGTTGGACGCTGCGCGAGTCAAATTAGCGCAAGAAAAGAAGCGGTAAGCGCCGCCGCAAGGGGCTTGCCGCGCCTCACATCTCGCTCCGCAGAACCCCCATCGAGGTTGCCAACGCAACGTGTGTGATACCTAATTGTAATAGTTAAGCACATTATAAATGAATAACTTACGTTGAATTCCCGGAGACAGAATCTATCGCTTTTGGAACTTCTGTGGGATACTCAAGGTATAACGTAAGGTATTCAATTTAGAATGTCCCAGTTGGACGAGGCAGTCGTCAAATACAATAAACTGTTGGAAGCCGGGCCCTGTAGCGATCTCGCGTGGGCCGAAGCTCTCCATCAGCGCATGGAGAGCGGCAATCTGTCCGCGGGAGGGCGCTTGATCTGCCCCTTTCTGCGGCCCAATTTCATCTCCCGCCGGCAATACGAGAACCTGGTCAAGACTGGCGAATCGCTGATCGGAGCGATCGATCGGATTCAGCAGATGGCGATGGAGACTCCCGCCCTGCTGGCGCGCCTTGACCTGCTTCCCGCCGAGAAAATGCTGGCCTCCATCGACCCCGGCTATCAGGCTTTGGAAGTAGCCGCGCGCCTGGATTCGCACATGGTCAACGGGCACCTCCATTTCGTGCAATACAACGCCGATTCGCCCACCGGCGCGGGCTATGCCGATGCGCTGGCGGATCTTTTTTACGACGCGCCCCCGGTAAAGGAACTGCGCAAGAAGTATACCTTCACGCGCCCCAGCGGACGCAAGCACCTGTTGCACGCGCTGCTCAAATCTTACAAGCAGTTCGGCGGCGCTTCCAAGAAGCCCAACATCGCCATCGTGGAGTTCCGCTCCACATACCACTCCGGCCAGAGCGAATTTCAGTTTTACCGCGATTTCTTCCGCGAAGAAGGCTACGCCGTGGAGATTGTCTCCCCGGAACAGTTGGAATATCGCAACCGCGTATTGCGCAAAGGTTCGTTTGAGATCGACTTGGTGTACCGCCGGCTGGGTGTGCAGGAATTCCTGCTGCGCTTCGATCTGAGCCATCCGCTGGTAAAGGCCTATCGCGACCGCGCGGTTTGCATCGTCAACAGCTTCCGCTCGGAATTGGCCCACAAGAAGGCGATGTTCGGCCTGCTCACCGACGAAAGCCTGACTGCGCGATTCCCGGCCGCGGAGCGCAAAGCCATCCGCGATCATGTACCGTGGACGCGCCTGGTGGCGGCCACTAAGACGACTTACGACGACAAGACCGTGGACCTACCCGAGTTCATCGTGCAGAATCGCGAACGCCTGACGCTCAAGCCCAACGACGACTACAGCGACCTGCACACTTACTTCGGCTGGGAGATGGACGCCGGCGAATGGGATCGCGCGCTTAAGCAGGCTATGCGCTCCCCCTATGTAGTGCAGGAGCGCGTGGAACCGGTGCGGTCGGTATTTCCGCTGATGGCGTTCGGCCACCTGGAATTCCGCGAAATGCAGGTGGATGTGCACCCGCACGCCTATCTCGGCAAGGTGCAAGGCTGTTCAAGCTGGGTGTCCAGCGGAAAGAACGGCTTCTCCACCGCCGCTGGAGTTGTGCCCACGTTCATTCTGGATCCAAAGGGCTAAGATGCCCTCAGCACCTCTGACGTGCCTGCCGCGTATCCCTGGAGTCTGAAACTTCGAGAAGCTAAGTGGGGCAGGTTGTCAACCTGCGGCGGGTTGGTAACCCGCCCGGTCCGCACCA
>CAZARO010000933.1:0-3098 GCA_964487165.1 uncultured Solibacteraceae bacterium
GCGATGGGGCCTTCGTTGCGGTTGGAGTCATCGGTGAGACGGCGCGCGGTGCGGTCGGTGAGACGGACGGAGTAAATCTGTCCGTCGGCGGAGGCGATGGCGATTGACTTGCCGTCGCGCGACCCTTCACGAATCCATGCCGGTTCGCCCGCCGCGTCGAAATCGGGGAGGGTGATGGCTTGCGCGGGCCCACCGGCGGCGGGCGCCACGAAGAGGGCCGTGTAGGCGTGCGATTGCGGCACCAGCCAGGGCAGCAGAGCGGCCGGCGCCCACGCGGGAGGAGCGCTGGCCGGCGTCACACGCGCGGTGAAGGCGATCGACTGGCTGTCGCGCGACCACGAGAGCGCCAGCGGCGACGCGTCAATCGCCGCTTCCTGCCCGCTATCGACAGCCATCACGTGGATCCCGCCGCGGCCCGAGATCCAGGCGATGCGCGTGCCATCCGGCGACCAGCGCGGGGAGCGGTCACGCCACGGCCCGTCGGTCAAACGGCGTGGTTGCCGGTCAGCAACGGAGACCAGCCACAAATTCGCGCAGACGGCGTCGGCCGCGCGATCGTTCCACTCCTCGAGGTACACCACGCGCCGGCCGTCGGGGCCGATACGCGGATCGCGAAGCGTGCGCCAGTTCCAGACATCGTCGGGACTCCACGCCGGCCCGCCGGCCCACGCGCCGGCGGCGTAGAGCAGCAGTGCGAGACTGGTTTTGCGCACAGATTCAGTCTCGCACAGCCCCGCCGATTACTGCCCGCCGCGGCCACCCGCGGGAGGCGTAGGGGGCGGAGTGCCGGGGCCGCGCCCGCGTCCCGGTTGCGGCGCGGGCCGCGAAAGGTAGGCTTCGATATCCTGCGCGGCCTTCGTCTGCACACCCGGCTTCTGCAGGAAGCCGAGGTCGCGGAACCAGTCGATGAAGCGGTCCTGCCAGGTGCCGTAGGGTGTGAAATTGCGATAGGTGAGGCCGCCGGTCATGTGGCTGCCGTCGGGCCGGGCGTCGCCCGGGTGCGCACCGTTGCCGTAGATGTGCATTTCGATATTGGGGATGCGCAGGGCCAGCATGGCGCTGAAATACTCGGTGGCCCAGACGGCGTGTACGGCATCGTCAGAGCCGGCGCACACGATGAAGGCCGGCGGCACATTGCGTGGAATGGGCGGCGCCGTACGGCCGCGCGCGAAGGGCGAAGGACCGGGATAAATAATGCCCGCGAAATCGGGACGCGCAGTAGTGCCCGCGAAGGGATCGGCGGGATCGCCGTTCTTCTTGTCCCAGTCATCGTAAAGCACCGCGGCCGCCGCCACCAGTTCCGCGCCGGCCGAAAATCCCATCACGCCGATCTTGTTGGGATCGAGCTTCCAATCCTTGGCATAGGCGCGCACCATGCGGATGGCTTGCTGCGTATCGTACACTTCATCGGTCTGCGGATTGTATCCGTCGCTGCGCAGACGGCTCCGCAGGATCACGGTGTTGACCCCGAAATTGTAGAAGAAGGGCACGAAATCGGCGGCCTCGCTGCCCACGTTAAGGGTGTTATGCCCGCCGCCGGCGATCAGGATCACGGCCGCGCCGGTATTCAAGCCGCCTTCCACCAGATGCACTTCGATGGAGGGATTATGAATGTGGACGATGCTGTTGACGCGCCCCGCCACCGAGCCGCTCATCCCGTACTGCTCGGGAATGTTGATCTTGTCCTTCTTCAGATAGGGCGAATCGGGCGGAAACAGCGGGATCACGATGCCGCCCTGCAGGATGGGCTGCGGCGCGTAAGGCGCGTCGGTCTGCGGCCCCGGTTTGGGTACGTTGATCGCCGCCGGAACGGGCGGCAGCGGAGCGTGCGCAGTGCCGGCATCCTGCGCCGCGGCGATTCCCAAAGTAAGGGCGGGCGCGAGCAGCGCGGCACATGCCAGTCTGGCGATTTTCCTGTTCATGACATTGAACTCCCTCGCAATTCGATCGGTCTTCCAAGACTATATCACTCGACGGGAAACTTGGGCCCTCGCGCCGATACCGTCCACCCTGTTGATTCTTGAGCGGCCCGGCCGGCGGGCTGAGGGGGGAGTTGCCCTATTCGGCGGATTGACCGCTCCCTCGCGGTCGCGGCTCGGTAGGCTCTGGCAAACACAGCCGAAGCTCGGCAATCTGCCTCATGCGATGGGCGGTTCTTCGGCCGACTCTCCCCGCAGGAATGCCTGGGCCATCCTACCCCAAGCTTCTTCTCACCAGCCCCGCCAGCGCCGCGATGAAGCGGGGCGAGTCATTCAATCCCGGCACCATGCGGAAGTCTTCGATGCCCAGCGCGCGGGCTTGCGCGCGATGCTCGATGGCGATCTCATGCAGCGTTTCCACGTGGTCCGAAACGAACGAAATCGGCACTACCACCACGTGTTTGCGATTCTCCGCCGCCAGCCGCTTGACGGTCTCGTGCATCGACGGCCGCAGCCACTTCGCCGCGCCCACCTTGCTCTGGTAGCACACGCACTTCCGCCCCGGCCATCCGCCGCGTTGCCACACCAGCTCCGCGGTGCGCTCGATCTGCCGCTGATACGGATCGCCGCGCTCCACCACCGCTACCGGCAAGCTGTGCGCGCTGAAAACGAAATCGGCAGCGGGTAAATCCTCCATCCCGGCCACGGCTCCATTCACCGCGTCGACCACCGCGTCCAGGTAAGCGGGGTCCTCATGAAACTCTTCCACTGCGCGGATTCGCGGCGCCCATCCGTTGGGACGGAATCTTCGCCCCCACTCGTTCAGGCTGCTCCCAGTGGTGGTCTTCGAGTACTGCGGGTAGAGGGGCAACAGCACTACCTCGTGCGGCCGGTGGCCTTCCAGCAGATGGATGGCTTCCTCGGTAAACGGATGCCAGTAGCGCATCGCCACCACCACGCGGGCATCGCAATCCACGCGCAGCGCCGCTTCCAGCGCGGCCGCCTGCCGCATGGTGTTTTCGAGAATCGGACTCTTGCCGCCGATCTCCGCGTAATGGTGCTCCACGCGGCGCGCGCGCGTGGCCGAGATCAGCTTGGCCAGCGGCTGCCGGGCGATGCGGGCGAAGGGAAAATCGATGATGTCCGGATCGCAGAACAGGTTGTAAAGGAACGGCTCGA
>CAZARO010000934.1:0-3087 GCA_964487165.1 uncultured Solibacteraceae bacterium
TGCCGAACTGGGAATCGTCCTGAAAGAAACCGCCTGTGTAGTACGGAATTTGCGTAGCGAAGGAGCCGCTGGAGCCCTGGCGCACGCCGACGATGAAGTCGGTATCCTCGGAATCGCCGCCGAAAAAGAAATTACCGTCGGGCGAGAAATAGAAGTATTTGGTGCCGGACATCAGGTTACTGTTGAGATCAGTGGCCGTCAGCTGGTTACCGAATGTTACAGCCGCAGCGCCGGTGCTGACAGAATACTTCACCCCGGAGAAAGCCGGCTGCGTCAACGCAGTGGTGTTTAGCCCCAGGGCCCCAGTGAGGGACGTGGTGGTGACCGTGCTGCTGGTGCCGGTCATAGTAAATGAGTAAGAGCGCGTGTGCATCAAGTCCAGGGTCAGCGCGGGAATGCCTACACCGATAACGGAAAATGTGCCCTGCAACGAAGGCGTCGATGTGGGCGCCGGTGCTGCTAGAAATAAGTCGTTATAACCGGTGTTGTTATCGGTCGTGCTCCCTACCACGACTTTGGAGGGGGATACCAGAAGATTGATCTCATCACCCTCGAATTGGGAGTAAGCGAATTGGAGCGGCGTGGACATGTAACCGTAGCCGCTGGCGGCGATGGTGTAAGTGCCGCTGCCAGTAATCGATGCGACCGTGTCTTCCGCCGCATCGGCAGCCTTTGCGGTGAGAGTATAAGTTCCATTTCCGCCGAAAGCGATGCTGCCGTAAACCGCTATGGCTTCCTGAAGATCATTGGCAGAATTATACCCACCGAGCCACATTACGTGGCGGAAGTAGTACGTTCCATTCAGCAATCCATTTCCACTGGTATCCCAGCTTTGCGCGGCGGCGGGCCAGGTTGCCACCAGGAACAGAAGCAACGAGCTCCAAGCGAGTCGTTTCATATTTTAGATATTTGGATGTGCCGGACGCGAGAAAACGGTACATCTGTTTTCAGCATAAACTGTTTGTGAGTTGCCGGTAAGGATGAGTTGTATAACGCAGTACAAGCCTGTGGTCTTTCGGCGATGGTTCCACTCTTTGGAGCTATTCCGGAGGCACAAGGTTGGCCACAGATGAACACGGATAAAGCACGCTACAGAGGAATTCTCGTTCCTATCCGTGTTTCATCCGTGGCCAATTGCGTCGTTCGGGAGGTTGGAGCGGTCGACTCGTCAAGCGAAACCCTCGGGGATAGACCGGCCCCCGCCTTACATATACGGCGGAATCGGAATCCCGAGCACGCCCGCAGTCCGCTCCAGCTGCTTGCGGAAGAAATCCGTCATCCACAGGAGAAAGATCTTCTTCTCGCGACTCTCCTCGTGAATAATGGAATACTTCTGATAGAAGTTACTAAATGCCTGCGCCAGTTGAAACGCGTATCTCGCCACGTGCGCCGGCTCGCCTGAACTTACCGCATTCTCTACCGCCGCGTCCGCCTTCGATGCCGCCAGCAGCACCTGCCAGAAATCCTCGAACTGCAGTTGCCGCGCCAGCGCCTCGCCGCTCAATTCCACCGCGAAATCCGGAATCGTCTCGCCGCGTTCTTCCACCTTGCGCAGGATATTGCGCGCGCGCACCGCCGAGTATTGCACGTACGGGCCGGTCTCGCCCTCGAAACTAAGGGCCTCCTGCAGGTCGAACGCGATCACCGTATTGCGCGTGAACTTCAGCAGGAAATAGCGCAGCGCGGCGATGGCGATCTGCGTGGCCACGGCGCGATTCCGCTCCGCGCCATCGTCGGGATGACGATCCGCCACCTCCTGCAGGGCCTTCTCGATCAAGCTGTCCATCAGGTCGTCGGCCTTCACGCCCAGGCCCTTCCGCCCCGACACCTCCACGTACGGCCGCTTGCGATCCTCTTCCGAGAGCGGAATTCCCAGGTCTGCGCAGCATCGCGGAGAGAGCGCCACCATCTCGTAATTGAAGTGCACCGAGCGGTCCGCCTGCTCGTTATATCCCAGCCCGCGCAGGCCGGCCACCACCACGTCCTGCAGGTACGACTGGCGCGTGTCGATGACGTTGTACACGCGCGTGCCGTGTCCGAATTGCTGGCCCGATTCCACCGGCTCATCCGTCGTCACCCACAGCACGCGCCCATCGGCGTAAGTCTGCGAAGGCTTGTAGTAGAAATCCTTGCCCAGCAGTCCGAATTTCCAGAGCTGGTAGGCGATGTCCTTACCGGTGTACACCACCGTGCCGTCGGATCGCACAATCACCTTGCCCTCTTCCGAGAGCCCGGGCATCACCCAGCAGCCGGCGTGCTTGCCTTCGGTTTCGAAATAGATAGCTTTGCGTTCTTTGAGAAGCTCGAAGGCGGCGGCCCAGAATTGCAGATGCAGAATCTCGCTCTCGCGCGGCAGCACGTCGTACTCCACGCCCAGGCGCAGCATGGTTTTCAGGTGCGCCTGCACGATGGCGTCGGCCACCAGGTGCGCCAGTTCGGCCACTTCGCCTTCGCCGGCCTCGATGGCGTGCAGGGTGGCGGAGCGCCAGGCGAGCGCCTCGGGATGGTCGGTGTAATAGCTCGAGGTGCGTGCGTAGAGGTCCCAGCAGTAGTAGTCGAAGCGCACGGCGGGGTCGGCCAGCATGGCGCGGACGTCGGCGGGAGTCAGGTGTTGCAGGTGGTGGAAGCCTACCACCACGTCGGCCACCTGCACGCCGGTGTTGTCGATGTAGTTCTGCACCTCCACGCGCAGGCCGCGCGAGCGCATCATGCGGACGAAGGTGTCGCCCAGCGTGGCGTTGCGCAGATGGCCGATGTGCGCGGCTTTATTGGGATTGATATTGGTGTGCTCGACGATGATCTTTTCGCCCGCGGCGGCAGCGTCCTCGGATTCGCCGCGCAGCAGCGCCGCCGCATACGCGCCGCGATCCAGCCGGATGTTGAGGTACCCGTTGCCCGCCACTTCCATGGCGTCGACGCCCGGAATGGGGCCGATTTCCTCGGCCAGTTCGGCGGCGATCTGGCGCGGCGCCCGGCGCAGTTGTTTAGCTAATTGGAAGGCCGCCGGCACGGCCATTTCGCCGAAATCGCTCTGCCGCGGCTGCTCGATGGTCACCGCCAGATCGATGCCATAACGAATCTGAATGT
>CAZARO010000935.1:0-3087 GCA_964487165.1 uncultured Solibacteraceae bacterium
AGCGTGCAGGTGAGCCACGGCGGCACCGAGATGGGCCAGGGGCTGCACACCAAGATTCGCCAGATCGCCGCGGCTGGATTGGGCGTGCCGCTCGACGCCATCCGCCTGATGCCTACCCGCACCGATAAGGTGCCCAACACTTCCGCCACCGCCGCATCCGCCGGCGCCGACCTGAATGGCGCCGCCGTGCTGGACGCCTGCTCCAAATTGCGCGCCACGCTGGCCGAAGTGGCCGCCGGCATGCTCGCGTGCGTGCCCGCGGAAGTGGTGTTCGCCGGGGGCCGCGTGTTCGCCGGCACCGCGCGCGATGCCGCGCTTACCTTTGCCGAAGTAGTGGAAACCGCCTACCGGCAGCGACGCCCCCTCTTCGCCTCCGGCTTTTATCGGACGCCGGAGATTCACTACGACCCCAAGACCCTCCGCGGCCGGCCCTTCTACTATTTCGCTTACGGCGCAGCCGTCTCCGAAGTCGAGATCGACGTCTTCACCGGCCAGCATCGCCTGCTCCGCGCGGACCTCCTGGAGGACGTGGGCGACAGCGTCTCGCCCATGATCGACCGCGGACAGATTGAAGGCGGCTTCATTCAAGGCGCGGGATGGCTCACTCTGGAGGAACTGGTCTGGGACCGCGAGGGCCGTCTCGCCACCAACGGCGCATCCACGTACAAGCTCCCCTCCTGGTCGGAAATGCCGGCTGATTTCCGCGTGACGTTTCTGCAGCGCTGCTCCGAGCCGGGCGTGGTCTTCGGCAGCAAGGCCGTCGGAGAACCACCGCTCATGCTGGCCATATCGGTCCGCGAGGCCATCCGCGACGCCATCGCGTCTTACGGCGGGGGCATCGTGGAAATGGATTCTCCTTGCACGCCGGAGCGCATCTTCTTCGCCATCGAGAAAGCCCGCGCGAGGGTGAATGGACCGGCAATCATGCGGGCCGGGGCGCGTTCGTGAGCGCACCGGCGGAAATCCTGCGCGCGGCCGTTCTGCACACGCCGCGCAGCCCTTTCGCGGACGAAAACGCGCTCGCAGCCTACGCCGATGGCGCGCTGGTGATTGCCGACGGCCGGATCCGCGCGGCCGGCGAATACTCCAGCCTCAAGGACTCCGAGCCCGATGCCACAGTCCGCGATTGGCGCGGATCGGTGATTCTGCCCGGCTTCATCGACAGCCACGTCCACTTCCCGCAAACCCGCATCATCGGCGGCCTGGGCTGGACGCTGCTCGATTGGCTCCGCCTGCATGCCCTGCCCGAAGAGCTGCGCATGGGCGATCCCGAGTACGCGCGCACCGTGGCCGCCGAATTCGTCCGCGAGTTGGCCCGCCACGGCACTACCACCGCGCTGGTCTTCGGCGCGCACTTTGCGGAAGCGATGGACTGCCTCTTCCAGGCAGCGTGCGCCCGTGGCATTCGCATCGCCAGCGGGCTGGTGCTGTCCGACCGGCTCCTCCCCGAGCCGCTGTGGCAGACGCCCGAGCAGGCCTACCGCATCAGCCGCGGCCTGATCGACCGCTATCACGGACGCAACGGCCAGCGCTACGCGGTCACGCCGCGCTTCGCCCTCTCGGCTTCCGAGGGGATGCTGGAAGTTTGCGCGGCGCTCATGCGCGAGCAGCCGGACCTGCTGTTTCAGACGCACATCAACGAGAACCCTAAGGAGGTTGCGGATGTGCTGGCAGCGTTTCCCTGGGCGGAGAGCTACCTGGGCGTTTACGATCGCTTCGCGCTGGCCGGCCCGCGCTCCGTGTTTGCGCATAACGTGCATATAGCGGACGCCCAACTGGCCCATCTGGCGGCGTCCGGTGCATCGGTAGCGCATTGTCCGGCCAGTAACGCGATGCTCGGCAGCGGTATTTTTCCCATGCGCCGCCATCTCGCGGCGGGTGTCCGCTTTGCCCTCGGCACGGATGTCGGGGCGGGCATCGGATTCGGCATGTTGAAGGAGTCGCTGCAATGTTACATGATGCAGCGCCTGCTGCCGGAGGGAGTGGCGCTCTCTCCCGCGCATCTGCTGTATCTGGCTACGCGCGCCGGCGCGGAGGTGTTGGGCCTGGCCGCCGAGACCGGCGATTTCACCCCCGGAAAATCGGCCGACCTGGTTCGCCTGTGTCCCGCGGAAGGCACTCCGCTGGCCGCGGCGGTGGAACGCTGCGAGAGTTTGCCGGGTCTGCTGGCGGCGTTCATCGCCCAGGCGGGCGCGGAGAGCGTGCGCGAGGTCCGCGTCGGCGGGAAGGTAGTTGCGCTATGACTCTGGCCGATCTCAACGCCCTGGATCGCCCCGCCTTCAGTGGTGCGGTAGGTTGGGTCTTCGAAAACTCCCCCTGGGTCGCCGAGCGCGCCTGGAGCCATCGCCCCTTCGCTACTCTGGCCGCGCTGCATTCCGCCATGGCCGACGCCGTGGCCGCAGCCTCGCCGGCGGAGCAACTGGCGCTCATCCGCGCCCATCCCGATCTCGGCGCCCGCGCCCGCATGAGCGCCGCTTCGGAGGGTGAACAGGCCGGCGCCGGCCTGGACCGTCTCACCCCCGCCGAATTCGACCGCCTGCATCGCCTCAACGCCGCGTATCGCGAAAAATTCGGCTTCCCCTTCATCTACGCGGTAAAAGGCGCCGCCAAACACGATATCCTGGCGGCGCTGGAAACGCGCCTGGCCGCCGAGCCCGAGGCGGAACACGCCGCCGCGCTGGCGCACATCTACCGCATCGCACAATTCCGGTTGGAGAGCCTGATTCCATGCACAACTTCGTAAGCGGCAGCAAGCGCAACTACTACGGCAAAGACGATGTCATCGTCTACCGCCTCAACCGCGACGGGCAAACGCCGGCCGGCCAGAGCCCCGTGTTCGGCGCCAACGTCCTGATGCTCCTCTATGGCGAAGCATTTTGGCCCACCTACGAAACGGGGGATAATACGGGACTGATCGCCACCGATTCGATGAAAAACTTCATCCAGCGCGAAACCATGAATTTTCCGGGTTACGACCTGGAATCTTACAGCCGGTTTCTGGCCACGGGTTTCCTCGATACCTACCCGCAAGTGGAAGGAATCCAATTGACGGTCACCGAAATTCCTTACCGCGCGATTGCCGCTGGC
>CAZARO010000936.1:0-3084 GCA_964487165.1 uncultured Solibacteraceae bacterium
CGCCTACAATAGCGCCGTGGCAAATTTCGGGAGTGTCCACGTGACCAATGTGTACGTGAACCGGACCATCGTTACGCAAAACACCATCGTCGGCCATGCCGGCTTCAACGGAGGCGCGGGACTCCAGGCGCGTCCCACAGCCATGCAGATGCAGGCCGCGAGCGAACACCATTTCGCACCCAGCGGCGAACAGATGCAACACCAGAACTTCGCGGCCCAGGACCGCGCTCAATTGGCCTCGGTCAACCACGGACAGCCCGGGACCACGGCGATCGCCAACGTGGGCGCCTATCACCAAGTCTCGCAGCAGCACAGCCAATCGCAGCCCATCTCAGCTGCGGACCGCACCGCCGGGCGCCACTACAACCCCAATACCCGTGAGGCCAACCAGGACCAGCGTATCGCCAACGGACTGCGCAGCGGCCAGATGACCTCCGGCGAAGCCGCCCGCGCAGAGCGTACCCAGGCTCACATCGACCAGCAGGTGCACAACGACCGCGCCGCTAACGGCGGCAAGCTTACCGGCCAGGAGCGTCAGCAGATCAACTCCGAACAGAACGCCGCCAGCCGCCAGATCTATAACGAGAAACACAACGGGAACACCGTGAAGCCGAACGCCGTAGACAACCGGGAGGCCAATCAGCAGCAGCGCACCGCCAACGGACTGCGCAGCGGCCAGATGACCTCCGGCGAAGCCGCTCGCACCAATCGGAATCAGGCGAAGGTCGCTCAGCAGGTCCACAACGACCGCACCGCTAACGGCGGGCCGCTGAACGCGCAACAGAAAAGACAAGTGAACAGCGAACAGAACAAGAACAGCCAACAGATCTACAACGAGAAGCACAACAGCACCGTCGCAAAACCGCCTGCGAAGGGGCGCTAGTGGGGCCGGATCGAACCCCCGGATCGCCCAGGCCGATTGACCGGCCTGACCAACGTCTTGGGGTATACTGGCGTCATATAGTCACGGAGGTGCGACGTGATGAGCATGCGCCCGGTGCTTCCTTTGACCGCGGCACTCCTATTGGCGGTGGGCCTCTCGCACGATAGCGGAGCGGCCGGCCCCTTCGACACCAAACTTACCCCCGATCGACAGACGCTGCACGCGCTCAACCGCCTGACCTTCGGGCCGCGCCCCGGCGATGTCGACGAAGTCCGGCGCATGGGCGTCGAAAAGTGGATCGAGCTCCAACTGCACCCCGAGCAGATCGCCGAGAATCCCGTGCTGGAAGGCAAACTCAAGCCTCTCGACACCCTTCGGCTGGACACCGCCGAGATTCTGGAGCGATACTTCCCGCAAAATCCGCGAGGCTTCGTCCGGACGCCGCAACTTTTTGAGTTGCTGTCGCAGGAGCAGCAGCGCAAAGTGCTAAACGGCACGGCCGAAGAGCGCAAAGCGGCGATTCTCGCGCTCGACGACGATAAGCGGTGGCAAGTGCTGGCAGTGGTCCCTCCCAACGTGCTGGAAGGTTTGCCGGAGTTGCAGGATGCCGCCAAGGATGCCAGGAAGAAACAGACCGACGAGCGCAACAAAGAGATGCGCAAGCTTCGTCCGCCGCTGGTGGAATTGCTGACGGACGAGCAGTTCCAAGCTGTGCAGTTCGGCAGCCGGGCGGATCGCGCCGCGCTGTACAGCTCGTTGGACGCCGTCAAGCTCCAGCAGGTGGCCGCGCAGCTCCAGCCGACGGCGATGGAGGGTTTTCCGGAAATACGGCGGCTGAACGCCGCCTCGCGGTCGCCGCGCCAGATGGTGCTGCTTGACCTGCGCGACGCCCGCCTGTATCGCGCGCTCTACTCCAATCGGCAGCTCGAAGAAGTCCTCACCGATTTCTGGTTCAACCACTTCAATGTTTTCGAAAACAAGGGCGTGCCGGAGCAACTCTCGCTCGCCAGTTACGAGAACGAAGCCATTCGCCCGCACGTACTCGGGCACTTCAAGGACTTACTGCTGGCCACCGCGCGGCATCCTGCCATGCTCTACTATCTCGACAATTGGAGTTCCATGGCGCCGGGATTGTTCGAAGTGGGGCCGTTCGCCGCGGGGCAATTCGGCGGCCCGTCGCCCATCGCGCGCCAGCCTCACGGGCTGAACGAAAACTACGGCCGCGAGTTGATGGAACTGCACACCCTTGGCGTCAACGGCGGGTACACGCAGGATGACGTGGTCGCCGTGGCGCGCTGCTTCACCGGTTGGACCATCCGCGCGCCCTACACCAAGCCGGAATTCACCTTCGCCGCATTCATGCACGATACCGGCGAGAAGACCGTGCTGGGCCACAAGATCGCGGCCGGCGGCGGGGAACAGGATGGCCTCGCAGTAATCGACATTCTGACGCGCCATCCCTCTACCGCGCGATTCATTTCGAAGCAGCTGGCGCGGCGCTTCGTGGCCGACGATCCACCGGAATCGCTGGTCGACAAGATGGCCAAGACGTTCCAAAAGACCGATGGCGACCTGCGCGCCGTGATGGCCACCATGCTTACTTCGCGCGAATTCTTCTCCGAAGGCGCGTGGCAGTCCAAGATCAAGTCGCCGCTTGAGATGGTGGCGAGCGCCGTGCGCGCCGCCGGCGGCGACACTCTCGACAGCTTCGGCCTGGCGGAAAAAGTGACTGACATGGGCGAGCCGCTGTATGGAAAAATGGAGCCCGCGGGCTTTAAGGACGCGGCGGAGACGTGGCTGAACACCGCCAGCGTGGTGGCTCGCATCTCTTTTGCGAATGCGCTGGTGGCCGGCAAGGTGCCGGGCGTGAAGGTGGACGCCGCGCGGTTCGCCGATAAGGACGCGGCGGCCATCGCGCACGATCTGCTCGGCCGCGACGCCGCCCCGCAGACGCTGGCGGCCATCGCCAAGGGATTGGGCGACAAGCCGGAGAATCCCGGACCGGTCATCGGCCTGGTGCTGGGTTCGCCGGAGTTTCAGAGGAGGTGATGCATGCTGACTCGACGCTTTTTCGTGAGGGGTTCGGCGCTGGTGATGGCGGGGGCGGGCGCGGTGCCCGCGTGGCTGGGGCGCGCAGCGGCGGCCACCGAGGGCAAACGCAAAACTCTGGTGGCGATTTTCCAGCGCGGCGCGGCCGATGG
>CAZARO010000937.1:0-3082 GCA_964487165.1 uncultured Solibacteraceae bacterium
ATCGACAGCATGAAGAAGCAGGCGCAAGTGATGGTGGACAGCGTCTTCAGCTTCGCGGAACTCGGTTTTCAGGAGTTCGAGACATCTAAGTACCTGTCGGGAATCCTGGAAAAGGAAGGCTTCAAGGTGGAGCGCAACGTGGCCGGAATCCCGACGGCGTTCGTGGCCACCTGGGGCGAAGGCAAGCCGGTGATCGCCCTCGGTTCCGACATCGACGATATTCCCCAGGCGTCGCAGAAGCCCGGAGTGGCGTACCGCGAACCCCTGGTGGAGGGCGCGCCGGGGCACGGCGAAGGGCACAATTCCGGCATGCCGCTGCAAATTATCGCGGCACTCGCGGCCAAGCGGGTGATGGAGCGCGAGCACATTCCGGGCACCCTGAAGGTCTGGCCGGGCGTGGCCGAGGAATTGGTGGGCACGAAGGCGTATTATGTGCGCGCGGGTGTTTTCAAGGACGTCGACATCTGCCTGTTCGCCCACGTCGGCGCGAATCTGGGCGTGGGTTGGGGACCCACCGGAGGCAGCGGGCTGGTATCGGTTGAGTATCTGTTCAAAGGAGAAAGCGCGCACGCGGCCGGCGCGCCGTGGCGGGGGAAGAGCGCGGTCGATGCGCTGGAGTTGATGAGCATCGGCTACGAATTCCGGCGCGAACACCTGCGATTGGCGACACGCGTCCACTATGTAGTGACGAACGGCGGCGACCAGCCGAACGTCGTGCCGCCAACCGGCGCCATTTGGTTCTATTTCCGCGAGGTCGACTACGATCACATCCTCAATCTCTGGCAGATCGGCGATAAGATGGCGCAGGCCGCCACGCTCATGACCGACACCACTTATACGGAGCGCCTGCTGGGCACCGCATGGCCGGGCCATTTTAACCGTCCGATCGCGGAAGACATGTACGAGAACATCAAGAAGGTTGGTTTGCCCGAATGGTCGGACGACGACCAGGCGCTGGCGAAGGCGTTTCAAACCCTGATGAAAGTTCCCCCGCGCGGTCTGCCGACGCGAATCGGCCCGCTGCGGGCGCCGCGGCCCGCACCGCCACCCGACGCCGCCGATTCGCCCGAGAACACCCCGGAGCCAACCGGCGGGGCGTCGGACGATATCGGCGACATCTCGTGGAACGTCCCCACCGTGGTGCTCGGCTACCCGTCGAACTTTCAAGGCGGACCGGGACACAACTGGGCCAACGCCATCTCCATGGCGACGCCGGTGGCACATAAAGGCGTGGTGGCCGGAGCGAAAGTCCAGGCGATGACGATTCTCGATATCCTGCTGCATCCGGAACTGGTGCAGCACGCCTGGGACTACTTCAATAACGTGCAGACCAAGGAAGTGAAGTATAAGAGCTTCCTGCGGCCCGACGATAAGCCGCCCATCTGGCTGAATCAGAGAATCATGGATCAGTATCGTCCGGCTATGAAGCAGTTCTACTACGATCCCTCGAAATACGACACGTACCTGGAGCAGCTCGGAATCAAGTACCCGACTCTTCAGCCTCCATCGGGTGGTAAGTAAGCCGCCTGTACTACTAACGAGTGAAGCCCGTGCCACCGGTGGGGTGGGCTCAGCCCGCCAGTTAGGGAGCAAATGGCCAAATTCCAGCGGCGGACTGAAGAGGGAGTTGCAATATTCGGCTCATCTACCGCTCCCTTGCGGTCGCGGCTCGGTAAGCTCTGGTAGAGACGCCATTCCGAGCCGCGCGCGCAAGCAAGCAAGCGGTTCTTCGAATTTGCAACTCCCTCAAGAGCCAGGAGGAGGGCGATGGCGCGTGCGAGAATCGTCGCGGCTTGCGAAGATTCGGGACGCGCCGGTCCTTCGGAGGAACGCCGCCTCTGTGGCCTCTGCTATCTCTGTGTCCTCCGGTTTTGACTTCGTTTTCCTCCGTCTCTCTGCGTCTCTGCGGTAATATTCTTCTCTACTTCGCCGTGCAGCCCAGCGTAAGAACAGCGTTGACTTCGATCTGGATATCCACCACGTTGATTATGCCGTCTCCACTCAGATCGTTTGCCGGCGGCGCCGTTCCCCGAGCTTCGTTGACCATAAGCTGCACATCCGCGACGCTCGGCGCGCCATCTCCTGTAGGCTGGCACGCGGGTGCCGTTTGAACGAAGCTGGCGGTCACCGATTCCGGGCCGTTCATGGTGACGCTGGTCGGATTCGAAGTCCCCGTCACGGCGCCGCTCCAGGAACTGAAGGCGTACGGCGGGTTTGGCGTCGCGGTCACGGTAACGCTCGTGCCGGAGTCGTAGAACTGCCCCGATGCCGGGCTCACCGTGCCCGCGGAGCCAGGAAGGGCCGCGGTGGTCAACTGATATTGCGTCTTGAAAGCGGCGGTATAAGTTGCCGCCGATGTCCCTACCGTGATGCCGTGGGATGCCGCGCCGCTGTCGCTCCAAGTGTTGAAGACATACTGCGTGCCGGCTGCTCCGGCCTGCGTCGCCGTCACCGTAACGGTATGCGTCCCCCGTGTCAGATACACGGTTTGCGGCGCGATCTGCACCACCCCGCTATCTATACTGAACTGCAGACCCTCCGGGCTGGTCTGAATGGTAATGCCCGTCAATTGGGAATTGCCCGGAGTCAGCAGATAAGCGTCGCCGCCATAGACGGCAATCGATCCGGAATCGTCGATGGCGTTGGCCTGCAGCAGAACGCCGCCCGCCGGGAGGGCTGCCAGGTTATTCAGGTCGGTCATAGTTCCGCTGTTATATAGAAACGCGCGGAAGCCCGCGGCGGAGCTGTAAGAGGAGCCCACTACCTTGCCGCTGCTATTGATGCCGTAGGCATAACTGGCAGATCCGCCCGCCAGCGTGCCCAAGTCCGTCATAGTCCCCGCGCTATATAGGAACGCGTGAGCGGCTCCGCTACCCGTAACGGAATAGCCGACAATCTGCCCGCTGTTGTTGATCCCGTAGGCATAGCTGGCGGATCCACCGGGGAGCGTGCCCAGGTCGGTCATCGCGCCGGAGCTATACAGGAAGGCGTGTTGGGCGCCACCACTTGTCTCGGCATACCCCACCACCTGCCCGTTGGCATTGATGCCATAAGCGTAGCTGGCGGTGCCACCGGGGAGCGT
>CAZARO010000938.1:0-3080 GCA_964487165.1 uncultured Solibacteraceae bacterium
TGCGGTGCCAGCGGACGGTGACGTCGATCTCGGTGTGTTCGAGCATGTGGCCGATATGTAGCGACCCGGTGACATTAGGCGGCGGGATGACCAACGAAAATACGCTCCCCGGGGCTCCCGGGGAGGCGCGAAAGATGCCGGAATCGATCCACGATTGCGCCCAATGCGGCTCGAACCGCTGAGGCTCGTACACTTTGTCAATTTGCATGGGGGAATTTTCAGTTTAGCAGGAGATTCAGCTATCAGCCCTCAGCACCCCTGACGCGCCCGCAGCGCTATCCATTGAGTCTGAAGCTTTGAGAAGCTAAGTGGGGCAGGCAATCGTGCCTGCAGGCCGGCTTTCCAGCCGGCCCGGCCGCCTGAAAGGCGGCCTGCAGCCAGGATTGGCTGCCCCACTTGGGACGCCCTCTGCCAATCAGCCTTCAGCCCCAGCTCTTCTCGAGAAACACTTTTCTCACCCGCGCGGAGAGGGCGAAATACGCCATCCACACCACCGGGAACGCCAGCGACAGGGCGTCGCGATTGACCGACGATGGGAAGCAATACATGTCCACCGGCAGCTTCACCACCGTGAGGAAGGCGTAAGTGGCCAGCGCGTACTGTAAGCCGCCGACCCATTGCCGGTCGCGCGTCTCCGCCAGCAGCACGAACACCACGCCGATGGCGGCCAGCAATACCACGCGCGACAGATTGGAGAGCGTGAACAGGAAGTAGCGGAGGGGGTCGCTCCACTCCCGCGTCGAATAATATCTCCAGTGCGTGCCGGCCGCCACCAGCGTCAGCCCCAGCACCACCTGGCAGATAAAGTAGAACAGCCAGCCGCCGATAGCGTGCTTGCGGCGGACAACAGCGGCGACCGCGCACAGCAGCGCGAGCGTACCGCCGAGAGATTCGAGATTGGGCACTAATTCCCGGTGGGAGTTTTTTCGATGTGGTCGACGATCAACTGCTCGAGCGGCGCCTTGCGCGATTCCAGTTTGAGCCCCAGCGCCTGCACGGCATCGGTAATCGACGTACCGCCGCCGGGCGTCGGTGCGGTGTTGGCGCCAGCGGCTCCGGCTGCGCCGGCGGCGGCGCCTCCCACGTCTATACCTTGGGCTTGCACCATGGCCATCAGATCGGCCACCGAAAAGTCGATCCCCACTTCATAGCTGCCCTTGAGGTCGGTCATATCCACGACATTTCGCCCGCCGGCGCCCCCGCCCATCTGCTGCGAGATTTGCGTCAGCATGTCGGCGAATCCCGACATGGTCACCTGGGTGGCTTGCAGGTGGAAGGTCATGGTGGAGCGGTCCACGCTATATGAGACTTTGCCTTTGGCCCCCATATCCATAGTAGCGGCTCCGGCCTTGGCATCCACCTTCATACGAATCGGACCTTCGGCCGTGTCCATCTTCGACTCACCGGGTTTGAGAGGCGCGTTTTCGTCGATGGCTTTGGCCGGCTCGGATTCCTTCATTTTCGGACCTCCCTTGCCCACCACCAGGGCAAGCACCGCATGATCCTTGGTTTCGCGGTGGACGCTCAGCTTGAAGCGGTCCTCGAGAAGCGACTGCAGCATCAGGGGCGCGTCGTCTTTCGTCGACCCCGCGGGCATCTTGGCCTTGATATCGAACCGCGTGCTGGCGATCCAGTCCGGCCCGGAGATTTGAAAGGGCTTCACTTTATAGGCCACCTGCATCAGTTCCTTGAGAGCCATGTAAGTGTATTCGGCCTGCGCGCCATCCACGTGCGGGCCCAGCTTGGGCATCTCGCCACCGGCCATCATCTGCTGGGCCAATTTCTGCATATCGAGCGGAGCGGCCGGCTTGACGGACGCCACTTCGAAGGCCGGTCTGGGCGCGGTCTGCGCGGTCGCCGCGCCGGTCACGAGGAACAGGCTGGCGATAGTAAGTCCACAAATGAAACTTCGCATATTCATTTACTCTGCCCTATATAGACGATGGAAACAAGGCAACCTTACAGCTTTTGTTAATTCTCCGTGGGCGTTTTCTCCACGTGATCGATGACCAGCATTTCAATCGGAGCCTTGCGCGGCTCCAGCTTCAGGCCGTATTGCTGGACGGCTGTGAAAACCGCCGAACTGCCGGGCGCCGCGTTGGCGGGGGCCTGAATCGGAATCGCCATGCCGGCGGCGCGCGCCAGCGCCAGCATGTCTTCCATCCCGACATCCAGCGAGAGGTCGTAACGCCCCTTCAGATCCGTCATGTCGATCACCGGGCGTTCCAGGAAGCGACCCAGTATATCCACCATTCCGATAGCGTTCATCTTGCTCAGCTCGATGCGCATGCCGTTCTCGCGGGGGAGCATCTTTACGGTGCCGTTCATGCTGGCGGTGGTGATGGTGCCGCCGGTATCGCTCGAGACCTTGACGCGATCCTGCGCGCCGCCATCGGTGGGGGTGGCGGCGAGCGGCGCCGCGGGTCCGCTGGAAGGCCCTCCGGACGCGGGATCGTCGGACGCCGACTCCTGAAGTTTCAGCCCGCTCTTCATGACCGTGAGCGCGTATACCGATTGTTCCGTGGTGGTGCGGTGGAACGCCAGCTTGAAGCGGTCGGCCAACAGCCCCTGGATCATCTCCGGCACCTGATCGCGCTTGGCGCCGGCAGGCATCTTGGCCGTAATGGTGAACCGCTCGGCGCTGAGCCACTCCGGCCCGGTGATTTGGTACGCCCTTACCTTATAAGCTACGCGCATTAGTTCCGCCAGCGACATGGACTTGACGTTGACCATGGCGTTGTCAATGGTCATGCCGAGATTCATCTGGCCGGACATGACGGAGTTAACGCTCAACGGTTCGGCCTTCTTGATGGAGGCCACTTCGAACGTGGCCCCACTCTGAGCGAAGGCCGCCGTTGTTGCAAATACAAGACTTAAACTCACCCTGTGAATTCTTGCGTGTGACATAGTATCTCTACTTTGCAGGAAGATACGACGCCCGCGCAAGTGGAGTTCCCGAAATCGCGCGCACAGCGAGAAAATGGTGAACCCGACGGCGAGCGAATGCGTTGATAGAATTGTACAAGGCTTGCCTCATGGACCGTCCCACCGCCGCCAACCCCGCTACCGCCCGGGACGTC
>CAZARO010000939.1:0-3078 GCA_964487165.1 uncultured Solibacteraceae bacterium
GCTGATTTTTCTGCCCGGGGTCTCGACCGCCGACAAGGTGAGCGACATATCGGGACGCGGGGTCGGCATGGACGTGGTAAAGACCAACCTGGACCGGCTGGGAGGCAAGATCGAGATCGATTCCAGGCTGGGCCAGGGCTCGCATTTCCGCATCAAGTTGCCGCTGACGCTGGCCATTATTCCCTCGCTGCTGGTGTCTGACGGCGGCGAACGTTTTGCCATTCCGCAAGTGAACGTAGGCGAACTGATTCGCATTCCGCCGGCGCAACTGGCGGCGCGCACCGACCGGGTGGGCGATGCCGAGGTTCTCAACGTGCGCGACCGGCTGGTCCCGCTGCTCCATCTGGCGGATGCCCTGGGAGTACCGCGCCCCAAGGACGCGGCGAAAGCGTTGAACGTGGTCCTGGTGGACACCGGCGCTCTGGAATACGGGCTGGTGCTGGAGGAACTGCACGATACCGTCGAGATCGTGGTGAAACCGCTGGGCCGGCACTTGAAAGGCTTGCACGATTATGCCGGAGCCACCATCCTGGGCGACGGGCGCGTGGCTTTGATCCTCGACACGGCGGGCTTGTCCACGCGCGCGAAGCTGACGGCACGCACGGCCGAAACGGCCGCCCGGCAGGTGCCTGGAGAAAGCGCGGAGGGCGGCGAACTGCATTCCCTGCTCCTGTTTCACAACGCCCCGGCAGAGACCTGCGCGGTGCCCATCGAGCAGGTATCGCGCGTCGAACGGGTGCGCCCGGCACAGATCCTGTACCTTGGCGGACGCCGCACCATGCAATATTGCGGCGCCAGCCTGCCGCTGGTGGCCCTGCACGATACCGCCGCGGTCGACGAACTGACGGCCGAACAGCAGTGGGTGGTGATCGTTTTTGAGCGGTTGGGCCGGCCGCTGGGACTCTTGGCCGCCGAGCCACTGGACATGGCGGAGGCGGCGCTGAACGTAGACACGGTCACGTTGCGGCAGCGGGGCATCGGCGGATCGGCGGTACTCAAAAACCGCACCATCCTGCTGCTGGACATTTTCGAGTTGGCCGACGCGGTGCGGCCCGAAGGGGGCCCATCAGCCGCGGCACAAACGACCTTCCGCGACGTTGCGGGTAAAGCCCCCACCGTGCTGGTGGCCGACGATTCGGATTTTTTCCGCGGCCAGATCCAGCGCCTGGTGGAAGCGGTCGGCTGCAAGGTGCTGGCCGCGGAAGACGGCCAGGCGGCCTGGGAAATCCTCGACCGGAATGCTGGCGACGTGGACCTGGTCGCGACCGATGTCGAGATGCCGCGCGTCGATGGGCTGGCTTTGACGCGGCGAATCCGCGCCGATGGCCGCTTTGCGGGGCTGCCCGTGATCGCGCTGTCCTCGCTGGCGGGAGAAGAAGACATCGCCCGCGGCATGGCCGCCGGCGTCAGCGAGTATCAAGTCAAGCTGAACAAGGACGAGTTAATGGAAAGCATCCGCAAAGCCGTAAAGAAGAGCGATCCCGCTTCCGGGCGATGACCCGAATCAGGAAAGAAGCGATGAGAAACAAGCTGGCGAACAGGAATCGGGCGGAAGCCGGCCCTGTTATTGGGCTGCGCGATGGCGGCGATTGCTGCGGTCGGTGTGGGAATGCGGTCTTTGCATGCCGTCTGGACGGCCATCGGCCTGGCCGCGAAATGTCGGATGCGCCATGCAACGAAGGAAGCCCCCTGGGCAAGATCTGAAAGCTGAGGAAAGACTATGAGGAAGTTGGCAGACTTTACTATTCCGAAGAAGTTGGCGATCGCATCCATTGCGACCGTCCTGCAACTCGCATGCCTTGCGGGGTTGTCCTTGTGGGCATTGGCCGACTCGAATTCGGCCGCCGAAAAAGCCCAGCACTATGCCTACAAACTGGACCTGGCGGAGAAACTAGACAGCAGACTATCGGAGCTGGCTCTCCGCATGGGTAACCTGCCCACGTCGAGGCACGTGGGCCAGGAGGTGGCGCAGGTGCTGTCCCTGCGCCAGGATTACGCGGCGGATCTCGCGTATCTGAAAACCAAAGCAACTACCGACGAGGACCGGGCCCTGTTAGCCAGGATCGACGAGGTAATCGTCCCCTGGCGCGACTGGAATAACCAAACGGTAAGAGCCGTTCAGGCGGGCGAGCGCGTCGATGCGGGCAAAGTCAGGGAGGAATCCCTGGCCCGATTCGGCGCTCTGAAGTCCGCGGTGGCCGAGTATCTGCAATATCGCCAACAGCGCCTGGATACTTTCACGCAAGAGCAGCAAGCCACGGTTGCCAAGACCAGGCTGTGGCTGATCGCGTTCTCCCTGGTGTTCGTGGCGGCGGCGGCCGTTTTCAGCCGGCTCATTGCCCGTGGTATCGCGGAACCGCTCGCACAGGCGGTCAGCTTCATGGAGCGCTTGGCCGGCGGTGACCTCACGCGGGACGTAAACCCCGAGAATCTGGCCCGCAAGGACGAAATCGGGATGCTCGCCAAAGCGGTGCAAGGCATGTCGGAAGCTCTGCGCGGCATGGTCGCGAACGTCACCGACGGAATTGGCGTGGTTTCCACTTCGTCGGCGGGACTATCCGCCAATTCGACGGAAATGTCGGCCGGCGAGCGGCGGGCGTCGGAGAAGGCCCACTCTGTAGCCGCGGCGGCCGAGGAAATGACGGCCAACGTCGTCTCGGTAGCGGCGGGAATGGAGCAGACCACCACCAACCTGAGCAGTGTGGCATCGGCCACCGAGCAGATGACCGCCACCATCCAGGAGATCGCCGGCAATTCGGAGAAGGCTCGCCGCATCACCGGGGAAGCCACCCGCCAGGCGGTCAGTATCAGCGAACAGATGAATCATCTCGGCCAAGCCGCGCAGGCCATTGGCAAGGTTACCGAAACCATCACCGAAATCTCCTCGCAGACGAACCTGCTGGCGCTTAACGCCACCATCGAAGCGGCGCGCGCCGGTTCGGCCGGCAAGGGATTCGCGGTGGTCGCCAACGAAATCAAGGAGCTGGCCCAGCAGACCGCTGCCGCCACCGAAGATATCAAGAGCCGGATTGCAGGCGTGCAGGCTTCCACCGCCGGGAGCATCGCGGAGATCGGGAA
>CAZARO010000940.1:0-3077 GCA_964487165.1 uncultured Solibacteraceae bacterium
CGGCCACCTGGATGGCAGGCCGAGCGCGATTGTGGCGATCTACCAGCTGCCGGGGTCCAATGCCGTGGAGTGCGCGGCGGGCGTGAGAAAGCTGTTCGCCGAAGCGAAGAAGCGATTTCCCGACGATATCGACTATTCCATCCCTATCGATACCACCTTAGCGGTGAACGAGGGGATCAGGGAGATCATCGAGACTCTCCTCATCGCCATCGGCCTGGTTGTGCTGGTGGTGTACATCTTCCTGCAAAGCTGGCGATCCACGCTGATTCCCCTGCTGGCGGTGCCGGTATCGCTGGTGGGTACCTTCATTTTCTTTCCGCTGTTCGGATTCAGCATCAATACGCTCTCACTGTTCGGCCTGGTGCTGGCGATCGGACTGGTGGTGGACGATGCCATCGTGGTGGTGGAAGCAGTCGAACGGCACATCGAGGACGGCCTCGCCCCCAAAGAGGCGGCCCTCAAGGCGATGGAAGAAATCTCCGGCCCGGTGGTCGGAATCGCGCTGGTGCTCTCCGCGGTCTTCGTGCCCACGGCCTTCATTCCGGGGATCACCGGCAGGCTGTATCAGCAGTTCGCGGTGACCATCGCGGTTTCGGTGATTCTGTCGGCGTTTAATGCGCTCTCCTTAAGCCCGGCGCTTGCGTCGCTCATCCTGAAACCGAGAACCCAGAGCAGAGGCCTGCTGGCGAAATTCTTCGGCTGGTTCAATCGATCCTTCGGCGCAGCGACGAATGGCTATGTTCGCATTTCCGCCGCGCTGGTGCGCAAGAGTGCCTTCGCCCTGGTTCTGCTGGCCGGCTTCGCCGTGGCCGGGGTGTGGATCGGCGGCAAAGTGCCCGCCAGTTTCGTCCCGGATGAGGACCCGGGCTATTTCTATGTGAACGTGCAGCTCCCCAATTCGGCTTCCCTGCAGCGAACCGAAGAGGTGGTGGCGAAAATTCAGAAGATCGTGGCGGCGACGCCCGGGGTAGCGCACTTCACCTGCGTCACCGGTTTCAGCCTGCTGAGCCTGGTGCGAACCAGCTACAACGCTTTCGGGTTCGTGAGCTTGAAGGAATGGGGAAGTAGAAAGGACAAAGCCCAACACTTCCAGGCCATCAAGGCGCACCTGAATGCGGAATTGAGCAAGCTGCCGGAAGGGGTGGCTTTCGGATTCTCGCCGCCTGCGATTCCCGGCGTTGGCACCTCCGGCGGATTCACATTTATTCTGGAAGACCGGTCGGGCGGCGACGTCAAGTTTCTGTCCGACAACCTGAATAAGTTCATGGCGGCGGCGCGCAAACGGCCGGAGATCGGCAGCCTGACCACCACCTTCCTGCCCAGCGTGCCGCAGCAATTCGTGGTGGTCGATCGCGACAAGGTGATCAAGCAAGGGGTCGCTATTAACGATGTCTATCGCACGATTCAAGCCTTCATGGGCGGGCTGTTCGTCAACTATTTCAACCGCTTTGGACGGCAATGGCAGGTCTATGTGGAGGCTGAGGGCGACTATCGCACCAAGCCGGAAAATGTCGGCCAGTTCTATGTCCGGAACGCCGCCGGAGAGATGGTGCCGTTGTCCGCGCTGACGAAGTTCGAACCCCGCAACGGCCCGGAATTCACCATGCGGTTCAACGAATACCGCTCGGCGCAGTTGAATGGCGGCGCGGCGCCGGGATATAGCAGCAATCAGGCCATGAAAGCGTTGGAAGAAACTTTCGCACAAAGCATGCCGGTGCAGATGGGATATGACTACTCCGGCATCTCATTCCAGGAGAAGAAGGCGCAGGAAAGCGTTTCGCCGGGGGTGATCTTCTCCTTCTCGCTGCTGTTCGTGTTCCTGATTCTGTCCGCCCTCTACGAAAGCTGGAGCTTGCCGTTCAGCGTGTTGCTCAGCACGCCGGTTGCGGTATTCGGCGCTTTTGCGGTCTTGTGGGTGCGCCGCGCATTGCTGAGCTATTTGGGGCCGTCTTATATGGTGCAGATCGAGACCGACGTTTACTCCCAGATTGGACTGGTGATGCTGATCGGCCTTTCCGCCAAGAACGCGATTCTCATCGTGGAGTTCGCCAAGGACGAGTTCGATAAGGGACGGCCGCTGGCGGAAGCGGCTCTGGAAGGCGCGCGGCTGCGGCTGCGGCCGATTCTGATGACGTCGTTCGCTTTCATCCTGGGATGCGTGCCGCTGTGGACTGCCGCGGGCGCCGGTGCGGTATCTAGGCAGATCATGGGCACGACAGTGATTGGCGGCATGGCGGCGGCCAGCGGAATCGGCATCTTCCTGGTGCCGGCGGTCTTTTACCTGGTGGAGAAGGTTTCTGGCGCCACCGCGCACCAGGTCTCCCCGATTCTTCCGCAGCAGCCCTTGCCCGGGGAGGGAGACTGACCATGCGCGGCGGAACCCTGGTGATCGCGATCGCCTGCTTTTCGGTAAGCTGCACCGTCGGCCCGAACTACACGCGCCCCACCGCGGCGGTGCCGGCGGCTTTTCGCGCGCCGGATCCGCTGCCGCCCGCGGAAGCCGCTTCCATCGCCGATCTCAAATGGTTCGAAGTCTTCAAAGACGAGAAGCTGCAGGGGCTGATTCGCACGGCGCTCGAGCAGAACTACGACCTGCGCGACGCCGTGGCGCGGGTGGAAGAGGCGCGTGCCGGCCTGGGCAGCGTCCGCTCGAATCAGTTTCCCCAGTTCGGCGCCGGCGGCGCCATCGATATCAATCGCCTCTCGCGCCAGGGCGAGACGCCTTTGCCGCCGCAGTTTCTGCCCTCGCAGAATCGCAATTTCGGATCGGCGGCGCTGCAGTTACTGTCGTTCGAGGTCGACATCTGGGGAAAACTGCGGCGGGCGACGGAGGCCGCGCGCGCCAACCTGTTAGGCGCCGAGGAGAACCGGAAGGCGGTGGTCACCACGCTGGTGAGCGACGTGGCGACCGCGTACCTGACCATGCGGGAACTGGATTACGCGCTCGACATCTCCCGGCGCACTCTGCGGACGCGCGAAGAATCGCTGGAACTTACTAAGTCGCGGGAAACTGGCGGTGTCTCCACGCTGCTCGACTTACGCCAGGCGGAGCAACTGGTGCTGAGCGCGGCGCAAAC
>CAZARO010000941.1:0-3076 GCA_964487165.1 uncultured Solibacteraceae bacterium
CCAGATCGGTTCCAGTATCAATTTCGCTGCGGTTTGCGCCACCCGGTCCCGTATCGTCGGTATCCCGAGCGGTCGCTGCCCGCCCCCCGGCTTGTCGATCATCTTTCGTCGCACCGGTTGCGGTTTATACGTCCGATCGTGCAATTCCTTCCTGAGCCCGTTCAACCACTCTTCCCTTCCCTTCTTCTCGATGTCCTCGAAGCTCTCTCCATCCACCCCGGGTGTGCCATTATTGGCCTTTGCCCGAGCATAGGCATGCAGCAGAATGTCTTCCCGGTACACCTTGTCGTAGAGCTGGTAAAAGCGGTATTCCGGCTCGTTCTTCGCCTTCCGATACAGCTTGTTCTGCAGATCCCGAATTTGTTTCGGCGTTGTCAGGCTCATCGCCAATCACCACTCCTTCTCTCCTTCTCAAGCTCACCATAAGCAAGGGCAAGGGCCCTTCCCTCCACCGGCGTTACCCGGCTTCCGGTACCTCTGACCCTCTCCGACGCCCTGGAGGTCCGCCGTCCTTTCCGACTGCGTTGGCAGATCGCGACTCCGCCGCCTCCGAGGGCCTCCCCTACTGACGCATAATTACCTTCTTGGCATGCTGTGCTCACTACCCCGGTGGTCCGATCCGTGCCGATGGTTATCGGTTGGACGCGCTCCCGCGTCTGGTTCTTCCGGATCGATTCCGCCTTCCCCGCTTCAGCGCCGGGTCGGCACCACATTGGGCCTTTCGAGGCCTGCTCGAGCTTCACTCGCGTTACGGCCTGCCAAGTCGCTCGCCCACCATTCGTGGACTTTGTCACGAGGTTCCAGCCCGGCCAGTTTCCCAACCGAACTGCTCGCCAGCTATCGAATCTAACCATCAATTGTTCCAGTGGGTCCTTCCCCCACTGGTAATCTGCCCCTTTAGGGCACACGCTGAAGCCTGCCCCACCGGTCAGCAGCGTCAGCTCTCGAACCGGTAGCCGACATCCCGCACCGTGCGCAAGTATTCCGGATTATGCGGGTCCGTCTCGATCTTCGCCCGCAGCGTGGTGACGCACCGGTCGATACTGCGCGGCGTCACGAATACATCGCTGCCCCACACGGCGTTCAGGATGTCGCGCCGGGTCAGCGCACGGCCGGGATTGCGCGCGAAGTGCTCCAGCAGGCGGAATTCCATGGCCGTTAATTCCACCTCGCCGCCGTCGCGAAATAATTTGTGCGCCGCCAGATCGAGCGCGTACGGTCCGAAGCGGCACACAGTCTGCCGGACGGCGCGCTGCCGGCGCAGAAACGCGTTGACGCGCGCCACCAGCTCCTGCCGCCGGAAGGGCTTCGAAACGTAGTCGTCCGCGCCTAGATTCAGCCCCAGCACCACGTCCTCTTCCTGCCCCTTGGCCGTCAGCATGATCACCGGGGTGTCCATCGATTGCTCCCGCATGGCCCGGCAAATCTCGTAGCCATTGACCTTGGGGAGCATGATATCCAGCAGCACCAGGTCGGGCTGCGACGATAGCGCCAGGCGCAGTCCCACCTCGCCATCGGCCGCCGTCAGAACCTCGCAGCCCCTCGCCGTGAACGTGTCCGCCAGGCCGCGCAGCAGCGCCGGTTCGTCTTCCACGATCAAGATGCGCGAGCCATTCATGGCATCACCACCGAAAACGTGCTGCCCTTGCCGGGCTGGCTTTCCACCTGTACCGACCCGCCGTGCGCCCGCACGATGAATTCCACGATGCTCAGCCCCAGTCCCACGCCGCCCGATTCGCGCGCCAACCGCCGGTCCACCTGATAGAACCGGCGGAAAATCCGCTTCTGCTCACGCGGCGCGATACCGATTCCCTGGTCCTTCACGGCAAACACCACGTGTCCATCCTCGCACGCCGCGCGTAGCACGATGCGCTTTTCGCCGGGACTATATTTATACGCGTTGTCGAGCAGGTTCAGCAGCACCGTCACCAGCGCATCCGCATCGGCGCGCACCGGCGGAAGACCGGGACTCACCTCCACTGCGAAATGGCAATCCGGCGATTGCAGCCGGTCCTGCGCGGAGGCCACCGCGGCCTCCACCACACGCTCCGGCTCGGTCGCGCGGATGTCGAATTTGCGCAGATTGCGCTCCAGGCGCGAGAACGTCAGGAAGTTGCCGATCAGACGGCTCAGCCGCAGATTCTCGCGCGCGATCATCTCCAGGTACTCGCGCGTCTTCCCCTCCGGGCGTTCGTCTTCGAGCAGGGTCTCCACCAGCAGCCTCACGGAGGCCAGCGGCGTCCGCAATTCGTGCGACACGGCGGCCACCAGATCGGTCTTCAGGCGAGCCAGCCGCCACTGCCGCCGCAGCGATTGCGCCGCTATTCCGCCAGCCACGGCGACCACCGCGATGGCCAGGATCGCGATCCAGACATAGCGCGACATGCGCGGTTCGGCGGGGCTCGCGAGAGCCCGGATGGCCGACGGGTCGGTGATGCGCCATCCCGGGAAGCGCCCGCCGATGCCGGTCCAGGCGCTCGAAATACGCGGCGAAGGCGGCGCCACATCGAACGTCCCACTGTCGCCCATCAGCTTGCGCATCGCTGCGACTACTGTCGCGGTGCGATATAACGCCACCACCCTGCTGCCCGCCGCGCTGAGCTTCCAGACGTCGGGCAGGCCGGAGGGTTCCAGCACGCCGTTGCCGGAGCGCGCCGCTTGCGACTCGATGAATTGCGACGCCAGCCGCTCCGCCGCGTGGGTGGGGAAATCCGCGTGCAATTCGTCCATCAGGAACAGCCGCTGCGGTCCCGGAATCGGCACACCGTAGTCGCCTACGAGATCGTGCAGGCGCTGCGCTAGCGCGTTGCCGCCAGGCAGAGTCAACGCGAGCAATTGCTCGTCGGCCGCGATCAGCCGTCCCTGAGCGTCCACGCCCGCCATCAGCCGGCCACCGGTGAAGTGCTCCGCGATGGCGGAAAAGGCTTCCGCTTTGTGGCCGCTTTTGATCAGGCAGCGAATGTGCGCCTGCATGGCGCGGGCGGCCACCGAGACATTCGGATCGGCGGCGGCGATGCGGGCGTAGGAATCCGCCGCGCCCGGGAAGAATCCCTGGCTCTCCATGGATCGCGCCGCC
>CAZARO010000942.1:0-776 GCA_964487165.1 uncultured Solibacteraceae bacterium
CCGCGATTTGCGCCGGCGTGGGAGGCGTTGGCGGGGTACTCGTCGAGGTCGTCTGCGCACACAGGAATGACGCCGCGAGTACCGGCAGCAGCACGGTTCGGAGGATCGATGGTTTCATTAAGTGGAATGCTCCTTCGTAAGTTGTTGGCTTTCGCCCTCCGGGACAGCGAGGGTTTTGCTGCCCGTGTAGACGGAGCTTGGCTGGTGGGGGTTTACAGCGTACTGGCGGTGTGCGGCCTCGTTCTAAGCCGCGATCACAGGGAGCAGTTTTCCTCAGTGTGATATTTTTATCTGATGCGTCCCACCCTTCTACTTCTCTTGGCGTGCAGTCTCCCTGCGCAAACGACACTCCCCCCGGCGCCGGCCGATTATGGCCAGTGGGAAACGCTGGTGGACAGCGGTGGCGGCGGGCGCGGCGGCGGCGGTGCCGTCGGCAGCGGCGGATTGTCGCCCGACGGAAAGTGGCTGGCCTACGGCATCAATCGCTCCAACGGCAACAACGAGCTGCGCATCACCAATATCGCCGCCAAGACCACCAAGATCGCGGCCTTCGGGACGCAGGCCGCCTATTCCGCCGATTCGAAGTGGCTGGCTTACAGCCTGGGCTACTCAGAGGCGCAGGCCGAACGCATGCGCACCGACAATCGGCCGGTGCAGAACAAGCTCGGGCCCGCGATCATGGAGCTAGTCCGTGACGGTGCCGACACGAAGGTCAACGCCCTCGTCGAGGAGATTATGAGCTCCAACACCCAGCTCCGATCGCTCATCAACTGGGG
>CAZARO010000942.1:786-3075 GCA_964487165.1 uncultured Solibacteraceae bacterium
TGCAGAACAAGCTCGGGCTCATGAACCTCGTCAGCGGCGAGCAGACCGTAATTGACGACGTGGAAGCGTTCTCCTTCAGCCCTACCGGCGCCTGGCTGGCGATGCGGCAGTACCCACCGCAACGCGAGGGCGCCGCGCGTGGCGCCGTGGGGCGCGGAGGAGCGGGGGGTGGCCGTGGTGGCCGCGGCGGCCGGGGCGGCGCCGCCGGCGCGGATGACGATACGCCCGGAGGTACGCTGGTGCTGCGCCAACTCGGCACCGGCCGCGACACCGCATTCGGTAATGTGTCGGAGTTTGCCTGGCAGGATGAAAAGCATCGTGGAACGCTGCTTGCCATGGCCATTTCCACGGGCGAGAAAACCGGCAACGCGATCCAGCTTTTCGACGCGCAGAGCGGGTCGCTCAAAGTGCTGGATTCGTCCGCGTCCACTTACAGCAACCTGGCTTGGCGCAAAGACAGCGCGGACCTGGCGGCGTTGAAATCCAAGACCGACGAGAAGCATGACGGTCCCACTTACCTCGTCATGGCCTGGAGGCATCTGGGCGAGCCATCGGAAGCGGCACAGGTCTACGATCCCACGGGCGATGCGAAACTTCCGGCGGGCCTGCGCACGGTGACGTTTCGGCGTCCTTCGTGGTCGGACGATGGCGCCACTATCTTCGTCGGACTGTCCCATTGGTACGACAAGCCGCCCGCACCCAAACGTTCCGGGCGAAGTGGTTCGGCGGAATCGGCCGGCGCCACCGCCGACGGCGCCAGCGACGGCTCGGGCGATAGCGCGCCTGCCGCGGCCGATGACCAGCCCGCGGTCGAGGTCTGGCACTGGCGCGATACCGAGGTGATGGCCCACCAGGAGAAGAACGCCAATCAGAACGGACGCCGGTTCATGCTGGCGGCGTGGAATGTCGACTCCCCCAACCTGGTGCCGTTGAGCAAGGAAGAAACCACCGAGCAGGTTACGCCTCTCAAACACAGCAAACTGGCCTATGCGGCGGAATGGCAGGAGTACGCCATGGACCGCAGCATCGGCCGTCCGGCCGCCGATATCTACCTGGTGGATACGGCCAACGGGCAGCGCACCAAGATCAAGGACAAGCTGGACGACGACCGTTACATGCAGGCGAGTCCCGGCGGCCGCTACCTCATTTATCTGGAGAACGACCATTACTGGGTGGTGGACGTCAACACGCGCGCGGCCGTCAATATCACCAAAAACGTCAAGACCTCGTTCATAGACCGCGAGTCTGACGTGACCGTCAAGCAGAAGCCGCCGTTCGGCATCGCCGGCTGGACGAAGAACGACGCGGAGGTGATTCTCTACGATAAGTTCGATCTGTGGAAGATCTCCGCCGACGGCGCCCATGCCGCCAAACTTACCGACGGGGCGGCGGAGGAAATCCGCCATCGCTATGTCCGGCTCGATCCCGACAGCGAGGTTATCGATCTCGACAAGCCCGTGTATTTGAGCCTGTTCGGGATCTGGTCGAAGAAATCGGGATACGCCGTCCTGCGGCCCGGTGCGGCGGGGGCGGAGCGGCCCATTGTGGCCGATAAGAGCATCGAACGCCTCGCCAAGGCCGCGGACGCGCCGGTCTACCATTACGCCACCGAGACCTTCGAGGAATCGCCGAACGCGTATGTCGGCGGTCCCGATTTGAAGGACGCGGTGCGGGTCACCGACACCAATCCCTTCCAGAGCCACTACGCGTGGGGACGCTCCGAACTAATCGAGTATAAGTCGTCCAACGGGACGCGGCTGCAGGGGATTCTGGACTATCCGGCAGGATATGAGGCCGGGAAGAAATACCCCATGATCGTGTATATGTATGAGAAGCTTTCCGACGGCCTGCATCGTTACAACGCGCCCTCGGAGCGCAGTTACTACAGCGTGAGCGCCATGACCAGCCACGGCTACTTCGTGCTGCAACCGGACATCGTGTTCCAGAAGCGTGAGCCCGGGCTTTCGGTGGCCGACTGCGTGTCGGCGGCGGTGAAGAAGGTGCAGGAAAAAGGTATCGTGGACAAGGTCGGAATCGTGGGGCACTCCTGGGGAGGCTTCGACGCCAGTTTCCTGGCTACCCACACAACGATCTTCTCGGCGGCGGTGGCCGGGGCGCCGATCACCGACCTGGTCAGCAACTACGGCAATCACCACTGGAGTTCCGGCATCGCGGAGACGGACCATATCGAGACGGGGCAGCAGCGCATGGAGGTTCCGCTCTACGAGGATCTGCAGGCTTACATTCGCAACTCGGCGGTCTTCGGCGTGAGCACCATGACGACTCCCC
>CAZARO010000943.1:0-3065 GCA_964487165.1 uncultured Solibacteraceae bacterium
AAAGTCTGGCAGGCGCTTACCGACCCGGCGCATCTGCGCGAGTGGGCTCCCTTTGAAGCCGACGGGAGCCTGGGAACGGTCGGAAGCACGGTGAAGCTCACCACGGTGGGAGCGCCCGCGCCGCACGTTTCCGAGGCAAAGGTGACGAGCGCTGACGCTCCCAAGCTGCTGGTGTACAACTGGGGCGACCACGATATGCGGTGGGAACTCGAAGCCGCCGGTGGCGGCACGCGCCTCACGCTGTGGACCAACATCGGCCGCCGCTTCATCTCCATGGGTGCTGCCGGGTGGCACATTTGTTTCGATGTACTGGATCGCCTTCTCGGCGGAGCTCCGCTGGGCCGCATCGTCGGCCCCGAGGCCATGAAGTTCGGCTGGCAGCGATTGAACGCGGAGTACGCCAGGCAGTTCGGTATCGAAGCGCCCAACTGGCCACGCTGAAGACGTCACCGCGATTGGCCATCGCGATTCCGACTTCGTCGGACCCGCCTGGGCTGTCATTCGCGGGCTGAAGCCCGCGCCACCAAGATGTGTCGATCCACTTGGTGAGGTGGGCTACTGGCCCGCGGGAATTACGTAAGCCGACCGGTAAGCGTCGCCGCTCTTGCGAACCGAGCCGGCGAGAGTTTCGGCCTCCGCCTGGCTGGCGGTGTTACCCACCAGTACGCACCAGAATTCGCCCACGCGCTCCATCGTCACCGGGCCGGCGGCGCCGAATTTCTCCTGCATCAGGTCACGCGTGCGGCGGGCGTTGTCCGGATTGCGGAACGTGCCCACCTGCACGGTGAAGAACAGCGGTGCCGGAGGCACGAACGGCGGCACGAACGGCCGCGGCGATGGCGGCGGTGCGCCCTCCTCGCTCTCAAGCACCTCGAGTGCCACCCGGAACAGACCCGGGTCCGTGACGCCCAACTGGCGCGCGGCGGCATAGGAAAGGTCGATGATGCGCGACTCCACAAAAGGACCGCGGTCGTTGATGCGCACCACGATGCTATCCGCCGTCCCCACCCGGCGCACGCGAACCTTGGTGCCGAATGGTAGGGTGCGATGCGCCGCGGTAAGCTGCCCGGAATCGAAAATCTCTCCACTGGCGGCGCGTTGTCCGTCGAAAGACGCGCCGTACCAACTGGCAATCCCCTCTTGGAAAGCCAGCGCGGTGGGTTGATCCTGAGCGTGCCCACAAACTGCCAGCGCCACTCCCATCGTTACCACGCGGATTGCGAAGAGACTCCGGTCAGCCATTCCGTTCCTGCTGGCCGGCAAATTTCGGGTGGCGCAGCAGAGACGATTCTAATGGGCCGGCGCACCGAGTGCAACCGCCTCCATGGTTAGCAGTTGTAAGACAACTCGGGATATGCGGCTACCAGTACTCTGGACATGGGTCTGGAAATGGGTATTGTGGACCTGTTAATCTGGAACTATAATAACAGCGGGTGAGGGTAGCACCAACTTGAGGTGGGTCTATTCGCCCGGGAGGCACGGAAATGTCGCCAACAGTCAAGCCGGACCGCGGTGCGGTGGTCATGAACGCCGAGGAATGCAAGGGTTGCGGCCTTTGCGTGGAGGCCTGCCCGCCCAAAGTGCTCCGCCTGGCCGAGGTATTGAATCGCTACGGATACCATCCCGCGATTTACCTTGGACATGGATGCACCGGCTGCGGGATTTGCTATTTCGCCTGTCCCGAACCGGGCGGCATTCGGGTGGAAAAGAGGGTCGCGGCGCCGGCCGCCGAACTGGCGGGGGTGGCCTAATGAAACCTGAACTCACCAAAGGGAACGAAGCCATCGTCAAGGCGGCGGTTCTGGCGGGATGCCGCGCTTATTATGGATACCCCATCACTCCGGCCAGCGAAATCGCCGAGGCGGCCGCCCTCTACCTCCCGCGCGTGGGCGGCGTGTTCATCCAGGCGGAGAGCGAAACCGCCTCCGTCAACATGCTGTACGGCGGCGCTTCAGCCGGCGTGCGCTGCATGTCCGCATCCAGCGGACCGGGCATCAGCCTGATGCAGGAAGGTATGAGCTATCTGGCCGGCGCGGAACTGCCCTGCGTGATCGCCGACATCATGCGCGCCGGCCCGGGCCTCGGCAACATCGCTCCGGAGCAGGGCGACTACAACCAGGCCGTAAAAGGCGGCGGCCACGGAAATTATCGCACCCTGGTGCTGGCGCCGGCATCCGCCCAGGAAATGGCCGATTTCACCATGCTGGCCTTCGACCTTGCGGATCGATACCGCAACCCCGTGGTGATCCTGACCGACGGCAACATAGGCCAGATGATGGAGCCGGTCCGCTTCGCCGATCCCATCCCCGTCCCCGCGCCGCCGCCGTGGGCCGTTCTCGGCACCGCTGCCACGCGCGCCAACCTGATAGCTTCCATTTTCCTCGATCCTGAAAAAATGGAGCGCCACGTGCGTAAGCTTGAAGCCAAGTATCGCCAGGCCGAACGCGAAGCCGTGCGCGCGGAACATTACCGAACGGACGACGCGGAAATCGTGGTTATCGGGTATGGCATAGTGGGCCGCATCCTGAAGGCCGTGGTCGATCATGGCCGCCAGCGCGGGCACAAGATCGGACTCCTGCGCCCCCTCACGCTGTATCCGTTCCCCGTCGAAGCGATCCGCCAACTCGCCGCGCAGGTCAAAGGATTCCTGGTGGCGGAACTCAGCGTCGGCCAGATGGTAGACGATGTTCGCCTGGCGCTCGAAGGCCGCAAGCCCGTGGAGTTCTACGGCCGCGTCGGCGGCGTGGTGCCCACAGCCGAAGAAGTGCTCGCAGTATTGGAGCACAAGTTCGCCCTTCAGGAGGAACTCGTCCATGGCTAGTCTCCCCGTCACTCACGAAAAGGCTTCGGTCTTTTATGACCGGTTCGAACGCAAAGACGAGTTGCAGCACCAGACGCACTACTGCCCCGGATGCGGCCACGGCATCATCCAAAAGCTGCTCGCCGGGGCACTCGAAGATCTGGGCTTGCAGGACCGCACCGTCCTCGTCAGTCCGGTGGGCTGCTCTGTATTCGCGTACTACTACTTCGATGTGGGCAACATCCAGGCGGCGCACGGGCGCGCT
>CAZARO010000944.1:0-3061 GCA_964487165.1 uncultured Solibacteraceae bacterium
CGACGCAGCCGGTATGTCCGGTCCAGTGCAGGACGTCGAGCGCGGCGTCGTTTTCGGGAAGAGACGGCTCGCCGCCGTTGCCAAAGATGGACTCGACGAAATCCAGGTTGCTGACCAGGGACCCGGGCGCGATGAAGCGCACTTCCATGGTCTTTTCGGGATCGCGGCCGGTGGCCGGGCAGACCAGCGGACGGAGCAAGAGGGTGGTGAAGCAAGTGGCCTGGTCGGGCTGGTCGGCGGTATAGGGGAGGGTTAGCAACGCCGCGGGCGGGCGCAGGGCCGCGGACCAGAGTGCCGCGAAGGTGTGCTTGGGAACGGCCGCTTTGTCGGCGGGGATGGGGAACCCGCCCTCGGCGATATGAAACAAACCCTGGGTGGAACGCCGATCGGCCGCGGGATTGTGCAGTACGCCCTGCGGCACGCGGTACGACTGCACGTAGGGCGACGAAAAGCAGTCGCTTTTCGCCGGCAGAGAGACGGCGCGGCCCATTCCGGGGCGGTCGAGATTGAAGGCGATGGCGGGGACGCGGGCGGCGCCTTGCGGGCACACATCGCTCAGGTAAGCGTCGAGGAACGCCTGGATGCGGGCGTCGACGGGGCACAGGCGTGTGCCCAGGAGCTGCTCTTTCTGGTGCAGGCGGCGTAGGAGCGGGCCGGCGGTCCGCAGGAATTCGAGGTCGGCGGTGTGATGGCAGAGCGGCTGCCCGAGTGCGGCCAGCTTGAGATTGATATAGCGGGCTAATTCCTCATTTGCCGTCATGAAGCGTCCTTCCGAAGAATGGGACGATACGAGGTCCGGTAGTTTGGATGCGGTTCTTCCTTAGTATAGCGGGGCTGCTCGCAGTTCGCGGGCTGAGGCCCGCGTCCCGGCCAGCGAAACACACCCTACCAAGGTATACTGCCATTCATGCGATTTCATACGACGTGCTGCGCCCTCGCATTCGTAGTCGCGCTGGGAGCGGCGCAGCGGGGCATCACTCCCGAGGACTATTTCGCGTTCGAGACCATCTCCGACGCGCATATTTCTCCCAACGGCAAACAGGTGGTCTACACCGTCACCACCGTCGACCGGCAAAAGAACCGGCGCGACACTTCGATCTGGGTGGTCGCTACGGACGGTAATTCCGCGCCGCGCCGCCTGACGGCTGAAGGCGTAAGTTCCAGTTCGCCGCGCTGGAGTCCCGACGGGTCGCGGCTGGCGTTTCTTTCCACGCGGAGTACCGGTGCGGCCGCTGACGACCCGCCGCGCGCACAGATCTGGATGCTGACGCTCAGCGGCGGCGAGGCGCAGGTACTCACGCACCTGAAGAGTGGCGCGGGCGCATTTCAATGGTCGCCTGACGGCAGGCGCCTCGTGACGGTGAGCCGCACCGGTCCCAGCGACAACGTGAAGGCGGCGGACCGGAAGAGCGACGTCCGCCATTACACCCAAATCTCGTATAAGTTCAACGACACCGGCTGGTATGACGATAAGCGCGCGCATCTTTGGGTGGTGGACGCGGCCAAGGGCGACGCGCGGCAGATTACTTCCGGCGAAGACTGGAACGATGCCGATCCGCAATGGTCGCCCGATTCCACGCGCATCGCTTTCGTTTCCGACCGCACCGGGAAGGAATACGACGCGGGCGAAAACAAAGACGTGTGGGTGATTTCAGCCGATGGCGGTCCGCTCACCAAGATTTCCGATCACGATTTCGACGACACCATGCCGCGCTGGTCGCCCGACGGCAGCCAGATTATCTTCGCGGGGCAGACCGCGCGGCGGCAGTTTCCGAAGCTGTATATCGCTCCCTCAGCGGGCGGTGCGAAATCGGTGCTGGCGTGCGACGACACCGATTTGATTCCGACGGGGCTCTCGTGGGGACCGGGCGCTCGCGAGGTGCGCTTCGAAACGGGCTATCGAGGGACAACGCAGGTTTTCCGGGTCGACCTGGAGACTCGTAAGTTCGGGCAGGTAACTACCGGTGAGCGCGGAGTCCGCGGTTTCGACACTAATAAAGAGGCCGGTATCATGACTTACCTGGCGAACGACTTCCAGCATTTGGACGACCTGTATGTGTCGGACCTGTCGGGGAAGGGCGAGCGGCAACTTACTCACCTGAATGCGGCTTTGTGGGCGGAGTTGTCGCCGGCCAGTGTGGAGCGGCTGCGCTACAAGAGCACGGACGGGTGGGATGTCGACGGCTTTCTGGTGAAGCCGGTGGGCTGGCAGGCGGGGCAGAAGTACCCGCTCATCTTGAGTGTTCACGGCGGGCCGGCGGGGCAATACGGGGTGGATTGGTATCACGAATTCCAGGTGTACGCGGCCAAAGGCTGGGCGGTATTCTTCTGCAATCCGCGCGGGTCTACGGGGTACGGGCAGAAGTTCGAACGCGGGATCGTCAACAACTGGGGCGGCATGGATTACCAGGACATCATGGCGGGGCTGGATGCGGCAATCAAGCAGAATCCGTGGATCGACACCGAGCGTATGGGCGTGACGGGCGGCAGCTATGGCGGATTCATGACGAACTGGATTGTGGGACATACTACTCGCTTTAAGGCGGCGGTGACGCTGCGCAGCGTGTCGAACTTTATCAGCGACGATGGCACGCGCGATGGCGCCTACGGCCACGAGGACGACTTCGAAGGATTTCTGTTCGACCATTTCGACCAGTACTGGAACGCCTCGCCGCTGAAGTACGCGAAGAACGTGAAGACGCCGATTCTGGTGCTGCATTCCGATAACGATTACCGCGTCCCGCTGGAGCAGGGCGAACAGTGGTTTCGCGCGCTCAAGCACTACGGGGTGAACGCGGAGCTGGTGATTTTCCCGCGCGAGAATCACAATTTGACGCGCACGGGCGAGCCGAAGCACCTGGTGGAGAGTTTGAACTGGCAGTGCTGGTGGTTTGAGAAGTTTTTGATGGGGGATGCGGGGGCGAAGGCGCCGGACGTGAACTGAGCTACCAGCGATCGGCCCCCTTGATGCGTCTGGTGTGCAATGCATGCCTGAAACTTTGAGAAGCTAACTAGCCAAGGCTTCGCCTTGATATCCCTGCGGGATATGGAAGTCAGGAGT
>CAZARO010000945.1:0-3057 GCA_964487165.1 uncultured Solibacteraceae bacterium
ATGCAGAGTGCGTCTATTCACCGTGTCTCATTTTAGGGGTTCACTCCATAAAAAACACCGCAGGGGAATTCTTCTTCCTTCTTATCTGTGTCCATCTGCGGCCAAGTGCCCTTCGTTCCGGAGGTTGGATCGGCTCGTCAAGCAAAACCCTAGGGGTGCCGGCATCCACAGTCCATTTCTTTATCCGACGATAGCAAGGCGGCCCCCACGTGCTCCGCGCGCGTGCTGTATGATGGACCCATGTTACGTCTGAATCGGCTGTTTCTGCTCGGCCTCTCCGTTGCGGCTTGCCTGCCCGCACAAACGCCGCCGACACTCGAAAACGATCAGGTGCGCGTACTCACCGTGACCGACGAACCGCACGTCAAGCATGCCCTGCATGAGCACAAACTGAACCGCGTGATGATCTACCTCGGCGCCGGCGAGCAGGAGATCATTACGCAGGACGGCAAGAAGACCACCCTCAAGGTCAAGCCCGGCGAAGTTCGCTGGAGCCCGGCCACCGGCATGCACACCTCCGAGGTGACCAGCGCCGCACCCCTGCACATAATCGAGGTCGAAGTGAAGAAACCCGGCGATCCCGGCAAGACCGCGGCCAGTGCGCAGGACCCGCTAAAGCTGAGCCCCAAAGTCTACAAACTGGAATTCGAGAACGCCCAGGTTCGCGTGATGCGCGTCAAATTCCCGGCGCACGAAGCCGTTCCCGAGCACGAACACCTCCTGAATCGCGTGGTGGTCTATCTTACCGAACAGGACAGTAAGTTGACTACTCCCGATGGCAAAGTGGAGGAGAGTAAGCATAAGGCCGGCCAGGTAAGTTGGGGAGGGCCGACTAAGCACAAAGAGGAGAACGTGCTCGACACTCCCGTGGAAGTGATCGTGGTCGAGTTCAAGAGCTGAAGCTTGGCCTACTGCACGCAAAGTAACGCCGAGTTACTCGCGAACGAGCCAATTTGAACCTGCACAGGTAAGTCGCCATTTACCGCCGGAACCTGGAGATTGGCCTGCATCAGCCCCACGAACGTCGGCGTCATTCCCGCGAATGGCACCAGCGCAGGCGCGCTCCCCACGGTGGCCGTGGTTGTCAGAGTCTCCCGCGATAGCGGGCTGGACAGTGCCGCGGCGCCGGAAGCAATAGGATTGTCCAGAGGGCCGCTCCCCATCATATATACCGTCACATAAGTGCCCGGAGCGGCGCAGTTAGTCGAGGTATTGAGCGAGTAATCCTGGTTTTGGGCAATGGCGCGGGTATTGCCGGCCGCATCTACCCACGTGAGAATGCTGGGCGCGGCCTGCTGCACCGTAATCCCGGCCGACCCGCCCGCCGTGCCATTGGAACTTACCTGCACCAGCGCCGGCCCCGGCGGGATGGCGTAAGGTATCTGGAAATCCACCTGTCCCGGCGAGACATAGTAGAGCGGCGCGGGAGTCCCGTTGACCGTCACTTGCACGTTCCCGAGCGCCACACCGAGCGGCAGCCCGGGGGTGGTGGCGGGCGCCGCCGCCAGATTCGTCCCGTAGATATCCACCAGCGACCCCGGCGAAACCGGCGCTGAGGCACTGGCGTGAATCACGATTCCACCGGGGAAAATTACCGGCCTGGTGGCCCCCGCGGCGGCCGTTTGCATGTTTCCGGAGACCGAGTTGTAGGCCGGCTTGTGGTTGTACTGCTGATCGAGCAGCAGTCCGGCCCCGTAGCCGGAGAAGGAACTCGGAATCCAGGAATGCAGGTCGGTAACGCCCCAGGTGAGGAACGCGGTGCAGTTGGAATTTGCCTGGCACGCCGCGAACACGTTCTGATACAGGGTGGCCTGCGAGGCGAGATCCGCGGCCGATGCGCTGCCACTGCTGCCCACGAGCAACCGCACATCCATCTCCGAGACGTGTACTTCCAGGCCCAGCGCTCCCAGGCGCGCCATATTGGCGGAAATGTCGCTCTCGCTGGGCGGCCCTTGCAGTGTGAGGTGCATCTCCAACCCGACGCCGTTGATGGGCACGCCGCGGCTGATCATCCCCTTCACCAGGGTGTAAATCGCGTCCGACTTTGCTCCCGATCCCTCACCGCCGTAGTCGTTATAGAACAGCTTGGCGTTGGGGTCCGCGGCGTGCGCCAGTTGGAAGGCCGTGTCCAGATAGCCGCTGCCGAGCTGCTGATACCAGAACGAAGTTTGGTCCAGGCCATAAGGCGCAGTGTTCGAGAGCGCCTCATTCACCACGTCCCAATCCACCAACTGGCCTTTGTAATGGCCCACCACGGTATTGATGTGATCCTGCAGAATGGCCGCGGCCTGGGCGCTTGTAAAATTGCCGCCGGTGAGCCACGCCGGATTATTTTGCGACCACACCAGGTTGTGCCCCCGCATCTTCATCCCATTGACTTGGGCGAAGGCAAGCAATTGATCCGCGGCGCAAAAACTGTACTGGCCCTGGGCCGGCTCGGTCTCGGCGAACTTCAGGTCGTTCTCCGGCACGATGAGACTGTATTCCCCGCCCAATGCCTGAACGTAATTCGGGTCGGAGAAGTAAGGAGCGTCGGCCGCCGCGCCGATCAGCAGGCCGGCCGGCGCCGCCAGGTCGCGCAGTCCGGAGCCGGTGCGATTGGCCACCTGCAGATCGAGAGCGAACAGCGAAGTACTCGACCCCGCGGGCATCGCCGCCGCCAGCGCCAGCACGTTGAGGGTGTCTCCGGGTGACACGTTGAAGCCGAAATACATTTGTCCCGAGCTGAACAGGCCGGGGTCCGCGAAGCTCCCGACCTCGGAGCCGCTAACGTAAATCTGAATCTGCGTGCCCACCCGCGCCACTTCGAACGTCACCGGATCCGACACGCCGGCGGGGATGGCAAAGCTCTGCGAAGTGGGATTGGCCGACGTTCCGGTCCAATAATTCAGCTGGATCGCGCTCCCGGAACGCCCCACGTCGAGCCGCTTGAGCCCGGTCCAATAAACGCTGCCGGTGTTCAGGGTTCCCACCATGGTGAGAAACGAACCCGCGGTGGTGGGATCGGAGAGCGTCGCCAGCACGCTGAAATCGCCCTGCAATTTCAGGATCGGCCCG
>CAZARO010000946.1:0-3057 GCA_964487165.1 uncultured Solibacteraceae bacterium
CCGAAGAGCGCGACTACATCGCCGCCGGACAGGAGAAACACCTGCAAAGCGACGGCTCCCGCCCATCGATGATCAAAATCCTCGGCCAGCGCAATTTCTGGGGCATCGCGGTGCCGCGTTTTCTGGCCGATCCCACCTGGGGCACGCTCAGTTTCTGGCTGCCGCTCTATCTCAGCAGCGTCCGCCACATGGATTTGAAACACATCGCGCTCTTTGCCTGGATCCCGTTCCTGGCCGCCGATTTCGGCTGTATGTTTGGCGGCCTGGTGGCCATGACCTTGCAAAAACGCGCCGGCCTCAGCGTGATCAACGCCCGGCGCTGCGCCTTCACTTTGGGCGCCGTGCTGATGGTGGGCGTGGGCTTTGTGGGATTCGTGGAGAGCCCGTATGCCGCCATCGCCCTGCTCGGCCTCGCCGGCTTCGCCCACCAGACCCTGTCGGTGACGGTGATTACCATGGCTTCCGACCTTTTCAAGAGAAATGAAGTGGCGACGGCCGCGGGGATGGCCGGCACGCTCGGCAACGCCGGGCTGCTGATCTTCTCCCTGCTGATAGGCGGCCTGGTCGCCACGATCGGCTATACGCCTTTCTTCATTTGTCTCGGCATCTTCGACTTAGTAGGTGCTGCCGTACTGTGGAGCGTGGTACGAGAGCGTACTTAGATGTCCGACCATAACTTGAAGATCCATAATCCGATTCTACCGGGATTCAATCCCGACCCATCGATCGTCCGTGTAGCCGACGACTATTACATCGCCACCTCGACATTTGAGTGGTTCCCGGGCGTCCAAATCCACCATTCGCGCGACTTGATTCATTGGCGCCTGTTGACCCGGCCGTTGCGGCGTGCCAGCCAGTTGAATATGCTCGGCGACCCCGATTCCTGCGGCATCTGGGCGCCTTGTTTGAGTTACTCCGAAGGCCTGTTCTACCTGATCTACACCGACGTCAAGCGCTACGGACGCACTACTCAGGCAGGGAGCACGGGCGCGTCCCTGCGCGATACCCATAACTACCTGGTGACCAGTCTGTCAATCGACGGTGAATGGTCCGACCCGATTTACCTGAACAGCAGCGGCTTCGATCCGTCCCTGTTTCATGATGACGACGGGCGAAAATATCTGGTCAATATGGTGTGGGACCATCGGCCCGGCCACAATCGCTTCTCCGGAATCGCCTTGCAGGAGTACTCCGCGGACCAGCATAAGTTAGTGGGGGAGATCCATCTGATTTTCAAGGGCACTGCGATCGGTTTTACCGAAGGCCCGCACTTATACAAGCGCGATGGCTATTACTATCTTCTGACGGCCGAGGGCGGAACGGGGTGGGGCCACGCAGTTACTCTGGCGCGCTCGCGCGAACTCACCGGGCCTTATGAACTCCATCCCGACGTGTATATCCTGACCGCGCGCCATCGGCCCGATATCGAGTTGCAGCGCGCCGGACACGCCGACCTGGTGGAAACGCAAACCGGCGAGACTTACATGGTGCACCTTTGCGGCCGGCCCATTCGGAACCGCGGGCGCTGCACGCTGGGGCGCGAAACGGCCATCCAGCGGATGGCGTGGTCGGCGGATGGCTGGCTGCGCACCGCAGATGGCAAGGGACTGCCGTATGCCGAAATCGACGCGCCGGCACTCCCGCCTCATGTCTTTCCCGAATTGCCGGAGCGCGAGGATTTCGAACAGCCCCAGCTTCCGCTGGACTTTCAGTGGCTGCGGTCGCCGTGGCCCGAAGAACTCTTCAGTCTGACGGAACGTCCGGGTCATTTGCGGTTGTACGGCCGCGAGACCTTGGGCAGCCTGTTTCGCCAGGCGCTGGTCGCGCGCCGGCAGCAGGCGCATTGTTACAGTGCCGCCACCCTGATGGACTTCGAGCCCGATAAGTTCCAGCAGATGGCCGGGCTGGTCTGTTATTACAACAGCAGTAAGTTTCATTACCTCTACGTGTCGCACGACGCCGAGCTAGGCAAACATATTCGCGTCATGTCGTGCCTGCCGGACCAGCTGCAGTCCGATGTGTTTTCCGCGCCGATTGCCATTCCCGGCGGCATCCCGGTGGAACTGCGCGTGGAGGTGGATTTCGAACGTCTCTATTTTGCCTGGCGGCTGGAAGGCCGTGAGTGGCAGTGGCTGCCGGGACCGCTCGACGCCAGCATCCTGTCGGACGAAGCGGCACCTCCTGGCACTCCGAATTTCACCGGCGCTTTCGTGGGGATGTGCTGCCAGGATCTGGCAGGCACCAGGCGGGCGGCGGATTTCGATTGGTTCGTCTATCGCGAGAGAAGTTACCGCGCCGACCCGTTCGAACCTCTGGCTTGACAATTTCATATGCGCGGAATATTATTCTCCTAGAGTTTCTAGGAGAAGAGGCGCATGCGCAAAAACGTAGACCTCCTGCGGGGCACGCTCGACATGTTGATTTTGAAGGCCGTGTCGCTCGGCCCACAGCACGGTTATGGCGTTCTGCTCCGGATTCAACAGTTGGCCATGGGAAACCTGCAGATTGAGCAAGGCTCGCTCTATCCAGCCTTATATCGCCTGGAACACAAAGGATTCATTGAATCCGAGTGGGGCGAGAGCGATAAGAACCGTAAAGCGAAGTTCTACCGGCTGACTGCCGCGGGAAAGCGCCAGTTACGCCTCGAAGCCGAAAGCTGGAAGCGCCATGGTCAAACCATCGCCGCCATATTGAACGCTATGCCGGAGGAAGTATGACCTTACTGGCACGGTTACGGTCGCTCGCCGCCGGTCTCCTGCGGCGGAGGAACCTCGAAAGCTCAATGCATGCGGAGATGCGGTTTCATATCGAGGAGTACACGCACGATCTGGTCCGATCCGGCGTGCCTCCAGAGGAGGCGGAACGGCGGGCCCGTGTGGAGTTCGGCGGCCTCCAGTCGTACAAGGAGCAATGCCGGGACGCGCGCGGCTTGCGAATTCTGGACGATCTGCGAGCCGATCTGCGCTACGCCGGCCGGACGCTGGCGAAAAGCCCATCGTTCTCCATTACGGCGATCTTGACGCTGGCGCTCGGCATCGGAGCGAATACCGCATTGTT
>CAZARO010000947.1:0-3055 GCA_964487165.1 uncultured Solibacteraceae bacterium
TGCACGATGACCACTTTTTCGATGGCGGGTGTATCTCCACCAATTTCAAACGCGCTGCGGAGGTCAATGTAGGGGACCAATTCGCCGCGCACGGCAAGCACGTTCCGCCCGTTGTGCCGCGCTCTTTCGTGCCAGTTCAGTTCGACGTTTTCCGCTACCGCCGTCATCGGCAGGATGAACCGGTCGCCGCCGACGCCGACTAATAAGCCATCGATAATCGCCAGCGTCAGAGGCAGCGTGATGGAGACGCGGGTGCCCTGCCCTTCCTTGCTGTCGAGCGACAGGGAACCCCGCAGAAAATCGATTTGGCGCTTGATGACATCCATTCCCACCCCGCGCCCCGATACGCTGGTCACTTGCCGGGCGGTTGAGAAGCCGGGCAGCAGGATCAGGTTCAAGATGTCCCCGTTGCTTAGGCTGGCATGTGGCGGCAGGAGCTGTTTCTCTAGTGCCTTAGCCCGCACGGCCTCTCTGTCGATTCCACGCCCGTCATCTTCAACGGCAATAACCACACTCGATCCCATATGCGCCGCGGAAAGCCGGATGGTGGCCCGCGCCGGCTTGCCTTTCGTGGCGCGTTCCGCGGCCGGCTCGACGCCGTGGTCGAGGCAGTTGCGCAGGCAGTGCACCAGCGGTTCGCCGAGCTGGTCCAGGATACTCTTGTCCAGTTCGGTCTCGCCCCCCTCGGTGACCAAGTCGACTTCTTTTCCGAGTTCCGCCGACAGGTCGTGCACCAGACGGCGAAAGCGGCCGAACAAAGTGTCGATCGGCAGCATGCGGATTCCGAGCACGTTGTCCCGTAATTCGGCTACCAGCCGCTCCAGCACCTGTACCGGGTTCGCGAATTCGGGGGCGCCCGTTTGCGCGGCCGCCTGCGCCAGGCACGAGTGGTTCATGACGAATTCGCCCACCAGATTGACCAGACGGTCGAGTCTCTCCGCCGGCACCTTTACGGTGGCTTCCCGGGCGATGGTTTTCGGGCGCGGTGCGACGGAAGCTGGCTCTTTTCCGGGGGGCTCTTTCACAGCCGGCTCTTCCGCAGCCGGCCCTTTTACATCTGGCTGCGGCGTATCGACAGGTTTTTCCCTGGCCGGGCTATCCATGGCCTCGATAGCGATTTCGCTGCCGTCTTCCACAAACATGAATTCATCGCGGATGGCATTTTCATCGGCAACGGTATGAAGCGCGATGGTCCACCACAGGTAACATCCGTCCGGCTGAATGGCGTCGAGCGTCGGCACCGCATCGGTGTGCGCCGTGACCTGACATGTTCCCAGCCTTGCAATACTGCGCAGCAGCCCCACCGGGTTGCCGCCGTTTTCCAGAAGTGCCCGGTTCGGATGGAACCGAATCGTCCAGCTTCGTTCCGCACACGCGGTTTTCTCCGCGGCCTGTGCCGGGATCGGGACGCTCTCTTGCGATGGCGCTCCCGGCTTGGCAAACTCGTCCGACCCGGCAAACTCAGTAAACTTTTCAATGGCGGCTACCAACATCTCCCCCGATCCGGCTGGAGAGGGAGCGCCGCCTTGCGAGGCATCCAAAAGCAGTTTGATGTGGTCCCTGGCCTTGAGAACCAATTCGGCCAGCGGAGCCGATACGGCAATCGCACCGCCGCGTACCTTATCGAGAAGGCTTTCGACGTGGTGCGTGAACGCCGCCACCAGCTCCAGTCCGCACATGGCGCTGGCGCCCTTAATGGTGTGGAAGGCGCGGAATAGCCGATTGACGGTTTCCGCGGGTGCATCTTCCGCGCATAGCACGAGGGCGGACTGCTCGATGTCCGCGATCAGTTCCTCGGCCTCCTGCAGGAATGTGGGAATCGGATTATAGGCCATCGCCGGCTCCTTCCATCAACTCCGAAAGCGGTAGCCCGAGAGCGGCGGCAATCTCCACGATGGCGGGCGACAGGGCCGCGATCGAAAAACGCTGCCCGCGCTCGATGGCGGTCTTACGCAAGGAACAGAGCAGTTGCAGCGCGGCGGTGTCGCAGGCCGTCACGCCGGCCAAATCCAGGGTAACGTCCGGCCCCCGTTCCAGTGCCTGGGTGAGAAGCTGGTGCGACTCTTCGGCGTTCCCTATGTTCCATTCCCCGGCAAGCGATACGGGGCTGCCTTCGTTGATCGTAGTGCTATCTCCCACAAAAGACCTATCGGCGTGGCGCGGATTTTCCTATAGGCAGAGCGGACTGTACGGCCGCTCCCCGGTTAAATTAATTAAGCGGGTTCCGGCTCCGCGGCGTCGCTTGAAACCTCGTCCGCCAGATGTATCAGGCTGGTCCACAAAGGACCTATCGGCCGGGCGTGGATTCCTGAGGCGGAGACACCATACACCATCTGTGGGTGGTGCAATTAAACGCATAAAACAATTAGTCTTATATTGTGTGCAAGAGCAGCTGTGGTGTACAATAGTCCGAAGATGTCTCAACGGTACGCCAGCTCGTTTAGCGGCCGGCTCTGGTACTTTAGCCAGATCCGGTGAGTGGCGTTGGTTCGACGCGTTATTCCTTTCAGATCGCAACCCAACCCACTCCCCGGAGTGGGTTTTTATTTTGGAGAAAACGGAATGATTATTTCAATGCGGCCCCACGCCTCACGGCAGGAGATCGACCACGTCTGCGAACGCATTCGCGATTTCGGCTATAAAGTCCATTCCATCGAGGGCGAGGAGCGGGTAGTTATCGGAGTGGTAGGGGTAGGTGACGTCACTGCCTGCCTGGAATCGCTGGAGGCCACCCCCGGAGTGGAGAGCGCCATGCGCATCTCGGCGCCCTACAAGTTCGTCAGCCGCGAATTCAAGAATGAGCGCTCGGCCATACGGGTGAATGGCGTGGAAGTGGGCGGCGGGGAGTTCGTGGTCACCGCCGGACCCTGTTCGGTGGAGAGCGAAAAGCAGATTATGGAGACGGCGGAAGGCGTGGCCGCGGCGGGTGCGCGCATGTTGCGCGGCGGCGCCTTCAAACCGCGCACTTCGCCGTACGATTTCCAGGGCCTGGAACTGGAAGGCCTGAAGCTGCTGCGCAAGGCCAAGGAAGCCACGGGCCTGGCGATTGTCACCG
>CAZARO010000948.1:0-3050 GCA_964487165.1 uncultured Solibacteraceae bacterium
GTGCTGCCGGGCGTTGTTCAATGAATTGCGATCGATGTACGGACGATGACACGCAACGGAAGCAGACTGGCTGCGGAATCCGAAACCTGATCTATCCCGCTATGCCCAAATGACAGCAACGGACACTATGCGGCCGCCGGCGGCGTTCGAGAAACTGCCGGTACCCGAACGCCCATCGCCCGGACTTATACTATTAGCCGAATGAGCTCGTGCCACCTCCAAGGAGCCCCGGTCCGTGCCTCGAGGCAACGAGCTCCCGCGGCGGGTGTACTTTGAACACGAGTGTCTGGCGAGATTTGGCACACACTCGGCTTCTGGCCGACGTCTCCTTGTGGTCGGCGGACCTCGCTAACTTAGCGGCTGGGATTGAGCGCCTTGAGCCATTCGCCGACTCATTTCACCTCGACGTCTCGGATGCACACTTCGCCCCGAGTCTGCTGTTCTTTCCAGACCTCCTACGCGCCCTGCGGCCGCTCACCAAGCGGCCATTTCACATTCACCTGATGGTCGATCGCCCCACGATGCTTATCGAGGAATTCGTAGCCTGCGGCGCCGACGTGATCACGGTGCACGCGGAAGTCGGCAAATCCGAAGCGGCAGCGGCAATCGATGCCATTCTTTGCGCCGGCCGTTCCGCTGGGTTGGCGTTGCGTTTGGACACTCCAGTCGCCGCGTCCGAGCCTTTCCTCGACCGCATCGATGCTCTACTTCTGCTTGGTACGGTGCCCGGCCTCAAAGGCCAGGATCTGGCACCGGAAGCCTGCGGCCGTCTCGCCAGCGCAGCGTCAATGCTGGGCGAACGGCGCGCTCGCGTCCGGCTGATCGCCGATGGCGGCATCCGCTCTCATACCGTGCCTCTCCTCCGCCGCGCCGGTGCCGATGTCATCGTGCCTGGATCGCTCGTATTCCAATCGCAGAACCTGGTAGAAACGTTTTCGTGGCTGTGGGCACTCTAGTTCCCCCCGGCGCCGCCTTTTCTCCGGCGGAGGGGAGGGTGTCCTTTTTCCTGATGGTCCCCGAAGTTTCCAAGGCCTCGCCGACGCAGTGCACCGCGTCGGTTACGGACCGATTTGTTGGAGGGTGTGCCGTCTCAGATACCAGCATGGAGTGTAACCGAAATGCGGCATAAGGGCCTCGACGCACGTCTCCATGATCGGCGTGCCGACTGAGTACTCCACCTTATTCCACTGGTCCACTATGGCGTACAAACGATCGACTCTTATCTGTTCGACCGGTCTGTTTCGGAAGCGTACCCAGAGGTCGTCGGCGACATAGCTCAAGCCCGCCAGGCTCACCAGAGCGAGGCATCCCCACAGTGCAATTCTCCGGATAGTCCGCATGCGGCTCTATTCGACTATAGCGAAAGAAGAAAATGGCGGCCAAATCTGCCGGCCTTACCCGCTTCCGATTCTGACCCTTTTTGCATCCCACGTCCGATTATTTCCCCGGCGAGGGGGGGGCTTCCTTGTCCGCCGCGCGGGCCGATGTATAGTGTGGACATGAAGGCGAAGATTCCAGGCAGCCGCTGGCCGCGCTTCGAACCGGGAGACTGTTCGGAGGAAGATCTGCAGGCGCTGCGCATATTTCTGGCGAGATATGCCGTAACTCTGGGCCCTCCGCCTGACCCGCGCATCAACCTGTTCCGCTTCTGCTTCTATACCCCCGAATCCGAATTCCCCGCCGATGCGCTCCGTCTGCTCGAACGCCTCGGCCTGATCGCCAGCGACAACGCTCCGCCTGGATTGATCTACTCGACTGCCGCGATTCTCCGTGTGGCCGGCGAGTTAATCGTTTGCGACCGCGGTGGCGCTCCGGATTATTCGGATTACCCGTTGGCGCCGGACTGCGTATACCCGCCCATCTTCGACAACGTGACGCGGTACCTGGCAAGCCTGCCTTCTACTTCCTGCGACTGTTTTCTCGAGCTTGGCACGGGCACAGGAATCGCCGCCATACAGGGCGCCCGGCACGCGCAGCACGTGTGGGCCACCGACATCGTGCCGCGCTCCGTAGAGTTCGCGCGCCTGAACTGCGGCCTCGCCGGGTTGGATAACGTGACCGTTCTGGAAGGCGATCTGTACGGCCCGGTGGAAGGGCTGACCTTCGACCGCATCGCCATCCATCCGCCGTGGGCGCCCTCCTGGCGATCGGGTTTCGTGTTCGCCGATGGCGGCGACGACGGTGAGACGATTCTGCGCCGCACTATCGAAGGCCTGCCGCGTTTCCTCCGGACTGGCGGGCGATTCTACGCCCACACGTCAGCCTCCGACCGCGAGGGCGAGCCCTTGGAACAACGCGTTCGCCGCTGGCTGGGCGCCGGCTACAGCGAGTTCCATGTTGCCTTGCGGGAGCTGAGTTGCACTTCCCCGGACGAATTCCTGGCCCAAAACCTGGCGCGTGGATCGATCGCCCAGCCCGATGCCCCGCTGTGGCGCGAGCTATGGAAAGCGACTCGCACGGAAGCCCTGTTCTACGGAGACATGATTGTCGAACGATTCGGCGAGGCGCGGAAGCCGGTCAGCGTGCGCATCGCCGCCGGCGATCTGGCAGGCCGGCGTCTGGAAGAAGTGCTCGACTCGGAGGCGCCTCTCCGGACGTAGTTGTCCCCCGAAACGGAACCACGCGATCTTGGTTTTCGACACAGGCCGCGTGTGGAGCTTGTCGTCTTCCAGGGCACCGCTTGCGCGAGAGACGCTGCGCTGGTTTCGGCGACTCGGAAATAGGCGATCCGCACCAGGAAGGCCCGATTTCCGGCGAGCGAAAGCGGCTATCCCACCCCCTTCGACTACGATCGGGCCCAGAAGCCACATTGCCCCCCGAATCCGCCACCCGGCTCGCGGTCAGCCCGGAGTCTGCGTCTGACGCTGCTGGAGCGCATGCTCGTTCACCAATGCCAGCAGATCGCGACAATAGGCTTGCCTGGCGCGGGCAGCGTTCGGGACCGCGTCCCAGGGCCGATAGCTTCGCTTTGCCCAGATAGTGCGGCCTTCGTCATCTACCACGTCCTGGCAGTAGTGAACGATGGGCGCCTGTCCTACCAGTTCGTCCGG
>CAZARO010000949.1:0-3049 GCA_964487165.1 uncultured Solibacteraceae bacterium
TGCTCCCGAACGGCCCCGCTCCATTGACGAATCCAGTCTACCTGGAGCCCACGGCGGTGGTGACCAGTCCCGACACCGGCATGCTGTATCCGCAGGTGAAGCCCGACGAGCACGTGTCGAAGGGAACAATCCTGGCCCGCATCACGGATTTCTTCGGCGCCGAGATTGCGGCTGTCGAGTCCCCGCTGGATGGTGTGGTGCTCTACGTAGTGGCGACGCCGCCCATTACCAAAGGCCAGCCCGTGGCGTGCGTGGGCTCCCTATTTCGGTGACAGGCTACGCAACCTCAGAAATTCGAGCTACGCTCGACAATGTGCACACCATCATCGAGCCCTTCCGCATCAAGAGCGTCGAGCCGCTGCGCCATACCACGCCCGAAGAACGTCAGGGCTACCTGGAACAGGCCGGCTACAATCTGTTCCTGATCGAAGCCCGCAACATCCTGATCGATCTGCTGACCGATTCCGGCACCAGCGCCATGTCCACCGAGCAGTGGGCCGCCCTGATGCGCGGCGACGAATCGTACGCCGGCAGCGAGAGCTTCTTCCGCCTGAAGCGCGTGGCCGACAATCTCACCGGCTTCCGCCACATGATTCCCGCGCACCAGGGCCGCGCCGCCGAACGCATTCTGTTTACGGTGGTGTGCAAGCCCGGCCACGTGGTGCCCTCCAACACGCACTTCGATACCACCCGCGCGAATATCGAATTCACCGGCGCACGCGCCGTGGATCTGCCCCTCCCGGAGGCCGCCGATACGCAGGCGCGGCTGGATTTCAAGGGCAACATGGACGTGGACGCGCTGCGCCGGCTCATCGCCGCGGAGGGCGCTGACAAAATTCCCCTGGCGATGCTGACGGTGACCAATAATTCCGGCGGCGGTCAGCCGGTTTCGCTGGCCAACATCGAAGCGGTGAAGAGCGTGTGCGCGGAGCACGGCATCCCGTTCTACCTGGACGCCTGCCGCTTCGCCGAAAACGCCTGGTTCATCCGCGAGCGCGAGCCCGGCTACGCCGACTGGTCGCCCAAACGCATCGCGCAGAAGATGTTTTCCTTCGCCGACGGCTGCACCTTCTCGGCCAAGAAAGACGCCTTCGCCAATATCGGCGGCCTGCTTTGTACCAATGACGACCGCGTGGCGCTGCTCGAAACCAATCTCCTCATCCTGACCGAGGGCTTTCCCACTTATGGCGGGCTGGCGGGCCGCGACCTGGAAGCCATCGCGGTGGGGCTCGAAGAGATTCTCGACCCCGATTACCTGCGCTACCGCATCATCTCCACCGGCTACCTGGGGCGGCACATCGCGGACCACGGCGTCCCCATCGTGGAGCCGCCCGGCGGCCACGCCATCTACATCGACGCGGCGCGCATGCTGCCGCACATTCCCGTGGAGCAGTTCCCAGGGCAGGCGCTGGCGGTGGAACTGTACCGGCACGCCGGCATACGCTCGGTGGAAATCGGGTCGGTGATGTTCGGGGCGGCGGCGCAGCATGAGCTGCTGCGGCTGGCCATCCCGCGGCGCGTCTATACGCAGAGTCATATCGACTACGTAGTAGAAGCCATCCTGGAAGTCAACGCGCACAAGAATGAGATCCGCGGCATGGAGATCGTGGAGGCGCCGCCGTTTCTGCGTCACTTCAGCGCGCGCTTCCGGCCTCTATAGGGCAGTGCAGCCGCAAACAAAAGAGTGTTCACCGCCGAGACGCGGAGACGCTGAGGAAAACAAAGTCAAAACCGGAGGGCGCGGAGGTGGCGGAGGCCACAGAGGCGCGCGATCCTCCTGGTGTCGGCGTCTCGGCGGCTTCAGTTCGTGAGAGCCTATGCCTTGCGCCGCACCCCTCTCGCGCAGCGCTCCAGCTTCCGCGGTGGACAGAGGGCGCGATCCTCCGGGGTGTCGGCCACCTCCAGGTGCTTAATTAACCGTTCTGGGGAGCACGAGTTACGGCAACCGCTCGTTGTGGTCGCGCCTCAGTAACCCTCCCCGAATCAGTCTGCGTCCTACCGAGCCGCGACCGAAGGGAGCGGTTTTGCAACCGAACAACGTAAATTCCCCAAAAACGGTTAAGCACCCGCCACCTCGCGCCGGGGGCTCCGTAGCTCCCCCGGCCGAAGGATAATAAAAGTTGGCCGGGAAATCCCCATGCCTCTGAAATCTCTCCAAGAGTACGAAGATCTCGCCGAAAAGGCCCACGGCCACCTGTGTGCCGGACAGATTCTGGGCCTGCGGATGGCGCTTTACGGTGTGAAACTGCTCGACTTGGCCGACCCCGCCGGCGCCGACCGGAAGCGCCTGGTGACTTTCGTCGAGATCGACCGCTGCATGACCGATGCCATCCCCGTGGTCACCGGTTGCCGCCTGGGAAAGCGCGCCCTCAAATTCCGCGACTTCGGCAAGGTAGCGGCCACCTTCTGCGATCTGCGGGAGGGCCGCGCGGTCCGCATCCTGGCCCTGGAAAGCGCCAAGGAACGGGCCGCCGAGCTGTATCCCGAGATGGCCAACAGGAATCAGCAGCAGATGCACGCCTATCGGCAGATGCCCGACTCGGAGCTGTTCGCGATTCAGTGGGTGCGCGTCAACCTGGGCCCCGAAGATCTGCCCGGCTACAAAGCGCCGCGGCCGGTGTGCGCGCAATGCGGCGAGCCGGTCAGCTTCCGGCGCGAAGTGGAGCGCGAGGGGCGGACGCTGTGCCGCGCCTGCGCCGGCGAGCACTATTACACGCCGGTATAATGCTGCGCTGCTACATTACTGACCGCCTGGCCGCCGGCGGGGCGGACCCTCTGCTCGCCCACATCGCGCGTGCCCTGGCAGACGGCGTCGATTTGATTCAGGTCCGCGAGAAGGACCTTTCGGCGCGCGAATTGTGCGGCCTGGTGCGGCAAGTTTTGGCGCTCGCGAACCCGCACGGGTCGCGCATCCTGGTCAACTCGCGCGTGGATGTAGCGCTGGCCTGCGGCGCTCACGGGATGCATCTGCCGTCGCACTCGCCGGCGCCGAACGTGTGGCGGGCGGCGCTCCCCGCGGGCTTCCGCATAGGAGTTTCGACACACTCCG
>CAZARO010000950.1:0-3048 GCA_964487165.1 uncultured Solibacteraceae bacterium
CGGCCACCACCCATCCTTTAATAAGCATGCGCTGCAGCGCCGGGTAGAGCGACCCCTCTTCCACCTGCAGCACGTCTTCCGACAGTTGCTGGATGTGCTGCGCGATGCCGTACCCGTGCATCGGCCCCAATCGCGCCAGGCTCTTCAGGATCAGCATGTAGAGGGTGCCGGGCGGTATTTCGGTTCGTTCCATAGTCCACCTATAGGTGAGTGTGCGCTGCCGCGGCGTGGATTGTCAAGCGGCGGTATACGTCAGTGGGGCTGGATAGCATCCAGCAATGTCACTTACATTGCCCATAAGCGCTTAACTGCATAATTGGTGGGGCGGACGCCCTCGTCCGCAGCCGGCCCCCTGGCCGGCTTCCCTTCAGCGCTAGAGACTTGATTCTCTGAGAAAACGGGACGAGGGCGTCCCGCGCGGACCAGGGGGTCCGCCCCACAACTAACGCAAAATCCCACCTTCCCGGCAATGTAAGTGACATTGGGATGGCATCTTGCGGGCGGATTGCCAACCTGCCCCACTTTGCTCCGCAAAGTTTCAGACGAACCTACTCGTCGCGTAGTGCCACCATCGGGTCTACCGTAGTGGCGCGCCGGGCGGGGATCGCGGCAGCCGCGAATGCGACACCTGCCAGCAGCAAGGCTACCGCGCCGAAAGTCAGGAAATCGGTGGCGCTCACCCCGAACAGCAGGCTGGCCATCACACGTGTCAGCGCCACCGCGCCGATCAGGCCGATTACGATGCCGGCAACGGTAAGCTCCATCCCCTGCCTGATCACCAATCCCAGAATATTCCCGCGGCTCGCGCCCAGGGCGACGCGCACGCCGATATCGTGCGTGCTCTGCGCCACCAGGTACGACATTACGCCATAGATACCGACGGCCGCCAGCAGCAGGGCGAATGCCGCGAACGCCGCCAGCATGACGCTCGCGAAACGCTGGCGGGCCATCGACCGGTATAGCCGCTCCTGCATGGGGCGCACGTCATACACCACCGCATCGGGATCCACGGCGTGGATTTCGCGAATCGCGGCGGCCGTGACGCCGCCCGGATCGGCGGCAGTCTTCAGCGCCATGTAGGACGCGGGTTGCGGAAAATACACCGCCATCTTGCCGTCCGTATCGAGGCCGTATTGTTTGACGTTGCCGACTACGCCCACGACCAGGAAAGGCTTCTTGGGGTCGAACCAGAGCCGTTTGCCGATGGGATCGCTGTGCGGCCAGAAGCGCTGCGCGAATTTCTGCTCCACGATGGCCACCTGCGGAGCGTCCTGCTGCATGTCCTGAGGAATAAAGAACCGGCCCTGGCGCAAGGGGATTTCCAGGGTGCGGAAGTAGTTCTCGCTGGCTCCGCGCATATCCACCTGCAATTCCTGCCCCGGAGCTTCGATATAGCCCTCTACCCCACTTCGCCGGTGAGCGGAAGCGGCGAGGCGTAACCCACCGACTGTACCGCGGGCAGACGGGAGACGCGGTCCTCCACCTCTTTATAGAATTGCCGCATGGTGCCGGGTTGCCGATACCTGGGTCCGCTCACTACCACCTGCATGGTCAGGACACGGTCGGGATTGAACCCCGGCGGCACGGCGCCCAGGCTGACGAAACTGCGGATCAGCAGCCCGGCGCCGATCAGGAGCATCAGGGACAGCGCCAGTTCGACAACCACCAGCAGACCGCGAAGCCGGCCGCGGGTCAGATGCAGGCCACCCTCGCCCTGACCGCTTCGGCCGCCGGTTTTCAGCATCGTGTTGAGGTCCACCCGGATGGCGCTCCAGGCGGGGGCTAGCCCGAAGAGCAAGCCGGTAAGCAGCGAAATTGCCAGCGTGAACGCCAGCACGGCGCCGTCGATGTGGATGGCCTCGAGGCGCGGAATATTGCCGGGATTGAGGCGCCGCACGACCAGGATGGCCGCTTGGGCAACGCCCAGTCCGGCGGCACCGCCGAGGATCGCGAGCAAGGCGCTTTCGGTGAGGAGTTGGCGTACCAGCCGCTGCCACCCAGCGCCCAGGGCGGTGCGGATGGCGATTTCCTTGCGGCGTCCGGAGGCGCGCGTGAGCAGCAGGTTGGCAACGTTGGCGCAGGCGATGAGCAGCACGAGGGAGACTGAGCCGAGCAGCACCAGCAAGGGGCGGCGGACATCGCCGACCACCTGCTCCCGCAAGCCGATCACGTCCATGCCGAATGTCTGGTGCCGTTTGTCTTTGATGCGAATGCGGCCGGCGATGATGTCCACGTCGGCTTGTGCCTGCTTCACCGTGACGCCCGGCTTGAGACGGACGAGGATGTTATAGTTCTCGTCGCCCCGGCTGTTGACCGCATCCGCGCCGAGAGGCAGCGGAAGGTACACGTCGACGCTTTCGAGCGGCCCTTCGGAGGGCATGATCTCGGCGTTGAGTAGGAAGCCGGGCTGGAGGACGCCCGCGACCGCGAAGGGGTTGCCGTTGAGGGTGATGCTTTTGCCGACGATGCCGGGATCGGAGTTGAAGAGCCGCTTCCAGATGGCATCGCTCAGGATGACCACTGGCGGCTTGCCGGGGACATCCTCATCGGGCGAGGGGAGGCGGCCGAGTTGCGGCTGCGCTCCGAGGATGCGCAACAGGCTGGACTGGGCGCGCATGCCTCCGATACGCTCGGGCTGATCGCGGCCGGTCAGGGTGAAGTTGCGGCTCTGGGCGAGGGCCATGTCCTCAAAGGAGCTGTTACCGGTGCGGAGGTCGATGTATTGGCCGGGGGAAGGCCAGTCGCGGAAGATGCCGATTCCCGGAGAATGCAGCCAGACGGCGGCCAGGCGGCCGGAGTCGCGATACGGCAGCGGATGCAGTAGCAGGGCGTTTACGATGCTGAAAATGGCGGAGTTGGCGCCGATGCCGATGGCCAGGGAAGCCACGATCATCAGGGTCAGTCCGAGATTCTTGCGCAGAGTTCGGAGGGCGTAACGCACGTACATAAGTGTAAGACGGAGGACGAGGCATTTGGATTGCCGCACACCGCCTTAGTACTACTGGGTCATAAAATATTACCCTGCTTGAGGTTAGCTCCAGCGCCTGC
>CAZARO010000951.1:0-3047 GCA_964487165.1 uncultured Solibacteraceae bacterium
ATTCAGAACTTCGAAAGGACCACGCCGAAATTGAGAGCTGTTGTCGCGTACGTACTCTTACGGCGATCGTTCCTACTTCTAGTCGCGCACCCCTCACTGCTGCGGACCCGCAACGCTGAGGCGCGCCCACCTCCATGCCACGGCGTGCTTGGGCGCCGGAAGCTGATCCTCCACTTCTACCCGCATCATATATTCGCCGGGCGCCAGACCGGCGGGAAGGTCGATCGCGCATTGAGTGAGCGGGCGGGCCGCGGACGTGGGCGCGCCGGTCGCCACCGGCAGTGCCGGGCTCGCGTAAATCTCGGCGCCATCGCGGTAGAGCCTGGTGCGCATGGTGAGCGGCGAAACTGGCGCATTGATGATTTGCAATGCGAAGTGCGCGCGCTCCCCGGGCGCGTAGTCCACCGGACCAATGGCGGGACGGACGTGATCCGCAACCCCCTGCGAACGCGCGAACACGATCCCGGAGAGTGCCAGCCCCTTTTGCAGGCGAGGCACCTCCACGAAATCGCCGGCCGTGCCGATCCTGCCGTTGCCTTCATCGCGGCACGCCGCCCGCACCTGGTACGGACCGGGCTTCGCCACCGGCAGCAGCGCGGTGTAAATCAGGCCATATTGCAGCGCGCGCTGGTAACCCGCCTCGTCGAGATCGATGCGCAGCGCCTGGTCGATCCCGCCGGGGACCTGGTCGCCGCTCACTTCGAACATGCGCACAATAAGATGGATGACGCCGCTGCGGTGAATGGTGGGGCCCGTTAGTTCCAGATCGCGCCCGTCCAATACGACGGCAGTGCGGATGAACGAATCGTTCTTGCGGGCGTTCAGGAAGCCGGACTCGATCTCCATCCGTAGACCCGAAGATTGGAACGGCGAATCGAGCGCGGTAGCCAGTTGCAATTCCGGGCGAGGCGATGCCGCGGCGATCTCCTCGTCGGCCACGCCGAAGAAGCCCTGATGCGAGCGCACATGCAGCCCGGGGCGCCGGACCTCGACCTTGAGACGGTGGTAGACGGGATTGCCGGTGCGGCTGGAGTCGAGCGCCTCGGCCGGCGGTGTGAATCCGAGCAGGTAGTAGCCACTCTGGTCGTTCATGACCCGCTCGATGGCTGCGTCGATGAAGTTGGCTTCGGTCACCATGAAACCGCCGGTCTCGTCGGCCAGAAACATGGAGCCCCATTGGCCTTCCTGGTATGCGGCGCTGCCACAGGGGAAGCTGGGGGATGCAGGCGTGCTGTCTCCCCCGCGCCCCAAGTGTGGCATCACGCCGGCCCCGCCGATGCAGTCGGAAGCCCACACTCCGCCGCCTGTGCCGCCCTGGTCGGGGCTCAGGCCGCGGGTATCGATGGAGTAAAGCACCACGCCCGAGCGGACCGATTCATCCACCACGCGGCGCATGGCCGGCAGAATGCCCGAAGAGGTCATCCCGCTGCCGACGGCCCGCGTTCCCCAGGGTTCAGTATCGTCAGGTGTGCGAATCGGAAGGCTATCGGAGAGAACCACAACCGACTTGCGGCCGGGCAGGCTGGTCATCCCGTGTACCAGCTTCCATAAGGAAGTGACGGTCGCGACCGTAAACCTCTCGACCCGGTACTCGGCCTCCCAACTCCCGACGCCCGGATCGTCGGCGCCGTTCACCCACATGGTGCCGCGCCCGTTAGGATTCCAGCGCAGGTGGTCGGCGGCGGCCAGCAGAAGATTCCGGTCGGTGGTGAAGTCCTGCAGTGCGCCCAGGCCCGCGCTGGCGCGCACGATGGCGGTCAGATCTCCGGGCTGCAGTTGCTTCTCGATGAACCTGCGGAGCCCGGCTCGGACCCGCGGAACGGTCTCCGCGGCCATCGAGAGGTCGTCAACGAACAACACCACGCTCCGCCGCACGTCTTCGCGCTTGATGGGCGCGGCGGGCTCGGGCGGCCGTGCGGCTGCGAGTTTTCGCGAAACGGCAGGCTGGCGCGGGGCGGGTGCGGGCGCCGCCGGGACGCTTCGTCCCGCCTCGACGAAGTCGAACGCGGCGATCGCCTGCGGCTTGCCATCGAGGAGCATTTGAAAATCGTCGGCTTTCAAATCGGAGACCGGCTTGCCGTGCGAGTCGGTGACGACGGCGTCCACCTGGACCATGTTCACGGTCACGCGCAGGCGATAGTCCTGCTGGGCGGCGGTCGGCAAACCGATGAGAGCCGCTACTAAAAAAGATTTTCGAATCTTAATACTCATAAGTTGCCCCGGCAGCTAGAGTGTAGGTTGTTCGCCTGGCGAAGACAACCGCTAAAGAGGGCCAGCGTCGGATGGTGAGTTCGAGCCATGACGCAAAAATATCTTGACTTCACACACTGTTTGCCATACAGTGTGTGAAAGACAGCATGTGATGCACACCAACGGCACCAACTCCGAGCTCTTCGAGAACCTTCGCCTGGAACTGCGCCGCGGCTGCCTGGCAGTCGCCGTGCTGGTCCAACTGCGCACCGAGCTGTACGGCTACGCCATTCGCAAGGCCTTGACCGATCAAGGTTTAGCCATCGACGAAAACACCCTCTACCCGCTTCTCCGCCGTCTCGAAAACCAGGGATTACTGGTCAGCCAGTGGCGGGAAGAGGAGAAACGCAACAAACGCTTCTACCGCCTGTCTCCCGTCGGCGAAGAAGTTCTCGTCAGCCTCCTGACGGAATGGCGCCAGATGAACTCAGCCCTGGAGCGACTCCTCGCCGCCCCGGCCAACCAAAGTGCATAGGAAGAACCCATGAGCAAAGCCGATCTTGTCGACCGTTACTTGAACGCCGTGAAACTCTGGCTCCCCAGAAAGCAGCAGAAGGATATCCTCGCCGAAATCGCCGAGGACCTGCACTCCCAAATTGAGGATCGCGAATCGGCCCTCGGCCATCCCCTGGAGGAGGCCGACCTCGTCGCGATGCTCAAGCAGCGCGGTTCCCCCATGCGCGTTGCCAGCGGATTCATTCCGGAACAGCGCCTCATCAATCCGGCGATGCTACCGCTTTACCGGCTGGTGCTTAAAATTGTCCTGCTGTGGGTGCTGGCGCCGATATTCGTCATCG
>CAZARO010000952.1:0-3037 GCA_964487165.1 uncultured Solibacteraceae bacterium
AACAATCGCCAACGGCCTCACGCGCTCGCCCTCCGCCCGCGGCGCGTAGCGGTATTCCACCGGGCGCACGATTTCGATGGGGGCTCCCTCCACGGTAAGCCGTAAGCGCACCTTCGCCGCGGGAGGCGTGTCGGCCAGACCGATGAGCATCTGGTCGTCCACGCGGTAAACGTCCCCCGCCGGCGGTTTCACCAGCCAGTAGGGCTGCGTGTACGCCTGCGTGAGCGGCACAGGGCGTTCGAACGGGATGGTGGCGCCCTCGTTGCGCCCCAGGGTGGCGGGCTTCACCGCGAGCGGCTCATTCCAGATGCCCTCCGCCTCGCCGCTTTCGAGCGACACGTGCGCGTTCGACCGGTTGAGCACCGTGATGCTGACCGCCAGCGACGCTCCCGGGCTGACTTCCGGCTGGCCGGCCTGCGCCTCCACGAAAAGGCCGGCGCACAGGGCCATGGTCTCATCCAGCTGCGCCAGTTTCACCTTCGCCAGCGGATCGTTAATGGCTGCGATCAGGGCGCGCACCTTGGCCAGCGCCGGCAGCGACTTTTCGGGGTGCGACATTTCGAAGTCGCGGATGGCGTCGTAGATCAGCGGCCCCACCGCCGCGCCGCCGGGCAGCCGGTTCCAGGTGGTGTCGACGCCCTCGAAGAGATCTTTCGACGACGGGTCGCCGGCCACCAGTGCGAAATCGGTAACGCCCGGGCCGGGACGCCGAATTACGCCCGTGCCCTGGCTGTGGTGCATGCTGCGGCTCATGGCGGCCAATTCCTGGTAGGAATATCCCAGCACGGGGTTGAACGCACCGGTCTCCACCTCGCCGGCGCTGGGCAATTCCGGAAACTGCGGGAACCCCGGCGGCGTGGCTCCGCGGGCTGGTGGCGGAGGGATCGACCCGGGCGGCAGCATGAACATCCAGCCGCTGAAGTTGGCGCGCACCAGGCGTTTGGCGTGCCACGGCTGGACGAATTGCAATTGCTCCGGGAAGCGCCCGGCGTCCGCCGCCGCGTCGAACGCTTCCTTGCCGAGAATGGCCGACACCTGGTGCTGTCCGTGGCCATCGGCGGGCGTGCCGCTGAAGTCGAGGATGACGACATCGGGGCGGTATCGCCGGATCACCCATACGACGTCCGAGAGAATGCGGTCGTGGCCCCATTTTTCCAAAGTCTCGGACGCGGTCTTGGTGAATCCGAAGTCGATGGCGCGCGTGAAGAACTGCTCCGCGCCGTCGATTTTGCGCGCCGCCAGCAGTTCCTGCGTGCGGATGACTCCGAGCGCGGGGCCCTGCTCGGACCCGATGAGATTCTGCCCGCCCTCGCCGCGAGTCAGCGAGAGATAGGCAGTGCGCATGTGGCGTCCGCGGGCGAAGTAGGCCAGTACGGCGGTCTGTTCGTCATCGGGATGCGCTGCGATCATGAGGACGGTGCCCAACTGGTTCAGCTTGTCGAGCGACTGTTGCACCTCGATGGCGCCCGGGAAGGGTACGTTCTGCTGCGCCGCGAGCGGCGCCAGAGCGATCAGGAGAGTGGCGAGGAAAGATGGCCGGCAGAGCATGTGAAGACCATTTTACATTGGCGGCGCGCGCCGGCAGGTCCGGAAGCGCCGCGACTGCGCCGGAGAATATAATATCGCTAGGGAGCGCACGACCGATGGAAGCACCCACGTCAGAATCGATTCCCATTATCTTGGGGCAAGAAGACGACGGCCGTTGGTGGGCCGATATCGAATCCATGCCTGGGGTGATGGCCTACGGTCCGACCCGCGAGGCGGCAGTCGCGGCCGTCCGAGCGCTGGCTCTGCGGGTTGCCGCCGACTGCATCGATCACGGAGAGGACGTCCCGCCACAGTTCGAGAAGGTCTTCTCGATCGCATGAGCCGTTGGCCATCGGTAAAGGCGAAGAGGCTCTTGGCGGCCCTCATCCGAATCGGATGGACGGTCGCATGGCAAAACGGGTCCCATGGCCGGCTCCAGCGGCTTGGCTGGCCCAATTACACGTTCGCCTTTCATGACAGCGAGGAAATCGGTCCGGGGCTGCTCGGGCAGATCGCGAAGAAGACCGGCTTACGTCCTGAGGACCTGTAGCGGGTTTGGGTTGGAGAGGATCCGTGTTCCGGCTGTAGCCGGTCTACGTGCGGCAATTTGTCGAACTATTGGATGCCAAGCTGGCGGCCCGAAAGGAAAGGATGAGGAAACACGGGGAGCTTGACCTGGACACTTACCCGTTCACGGTGCGGAAGCTGACGCCCGAAGAAGGGGGCGGCTATCTGGTGGAGTACCCGGATGTGCCGCTGTGCCGGTCTGATGGCGAAACCATTGAGGAGGCGATTACCGACGGCCAGGATGCCCTGGAAGCCAGCCTGATGTGCTATTTGCAGGATGGCAAGCCACTGCCGAAGCCCAGTTCCGGCCAGGCCTACAGCGGCACATTCCGCGTGCGCATGTCGAAAACCATGCACGCGCAGATTGCTGCCCGCGCGAAGGAGGAAGGCGTGAGCCTGAGCTTGTTCGTGGTGGAAGCAGCGGCCGAAGCGGCCGGCAGGTACGCACGTCAGAGTAAGTCTGGCAGGCCGGCCAGGCCCAACAAGCTCAGAAAGAACCTGGCCCAGAAGGCTCCAATGCGCGGGAAACGCGCCACGCCGATGGCGTGAGACCCGCAGTGCACGCGGGTTTGCTTAAGGAAGACTCAGGGCCCGACTCGCGATACTACCATCGCGTCGTAGCTCGCAACGATGCGCTGCCCCGGCTCGACCACCAAGAATTCAGCCTCCAGCCACTCACCACCCACCAGCCGCCGCAGCCAGGCCAGGTCGCCCTGCATTCGCTCGAAGCGCCATCCGTTTTCCTGCGCCTCAGCGGCCGCTTCCGCCAGGAACTTCCCGTCCGCCTCCAGTCCGGTCTCGATGAACGTGAGCTTGGCGTAGTGCGAGCGGTAGCGCGTCATCTCCTGGTGCAGGTAGCGCCCATTGTCCTCGCCATATTTGCGGATCAACGCTTCCAGCGGTTCCTCGAACCCGAGGGTCTGGTGGGTCAACTGCTGCAAGC
>CAZARO010000953.1:0-3037 GCA_964487165.1 uncultured Solibacteraceae bacterium
CTCGGTGCCGCCGTGGTTCACCTGCACGCTGCCATCGCGGTAGACCAGCACCAGCGCGCCTGCCTGGTTGAAGAGCGTGGCAGTGAAAGAGATGCCGAACTTCACGGGCGTAATGGCGATTCCGCGGCGCAGGCAGGGCTGCGATCGATTGAATTGATCTACCGCCGCGCGGCGCTCCGAGAAGTCGCTCGACTGTTGCAACTCGGCCCACACGCGGGCGATGCGCGCGGCGTCTTTCACCGGCTGCCCATAGTGCGTCGCGTGGCCTTCGCGATAAAAGTTGCGCTCGCGCACCATCTCCGGGGGAAGGCCGAGAGTGCGCGCCACGCGGTCCAGAATATCTTCGATCACCAGCATGCCCTGTGGGCCGCCGAAGCCGCGAAAGGCCGTCTGCGATGTCTTATGCGTTTTGCAGACGAATCCGGTGACCTCCAGCGCGGGAATGTGGTACGCGTTGTCGACGTGAAACATGGCGCGCCCCAGCACGGCTTCGGAAAGGTCGAGGCTCCAGCCGCCATCCGAATAGAGGTGTATGCGCGCGCCTTGCAGACGGCCTTCGGCATCGAATCCAGCCTCGAACCGCGCCAGGAAGGGATGGCGCTTGCCGGTGAGCGCCATATCGAGGCGCCGCGGAAGGCGCACGCGCACCGGCCGGCCGGTCTTCCACGCGCCCAGCGCGGCCACCGCGGCGCAGGCGTTGGCCTGGGTTTCCTTGCCGCCGAAAGCGCCGCCCATGCGCAGGCACTCCACGGTAACCGCGTGTTTGGCGATTCCCAGAACGCGCGCCACGATCTCCTGCGTCTCCGTGGGATGCTGCGTGGAGCAGTGCAGCGCGATTCCGCCGGTCTCGTCGAGCCACGCCAGCGACACCTGCGTTTCCAGGTAAAAATGCTCCTGGCCGCCAATCCGGAGGTCGCCCTCGATGCGATGAGCGCTGCCGGCGATGGCCGCGGAGGCATCGCCGGACTGAATCGTCAACGGACCGGAGTGGAAGCTGCCGCGCGCGATAGCGTCCTCGATGGTCAACACGGGCTCTAGCGGCCGGTATTCCGCCGTCACGCGCTCCGCCCCCAGGCGGGCGGCTTCCACCGTATCGGCGAGCACCCAGGCCACAGGTTGGTGATGGTACATCACCTCGCTGGGAAAGAGCGGCTCATCGCGGCGTGCGGGTCCGGTATCGCCGGCGCCCGGGACATCGTCCGCGGTGAGGACGGTGACCACTCCCGGCACTTCCAGCGCGCCCGCGGCGCGGAGCGAGACGAGTTCCGCGTGCGCATGCGGCGCCAGCACCGGCCAGGCGTGCAGCAAGTTAGGGTAGCGGGCCAGCAGGTCGTCAGTGTAGAGTGCCTTGCCGGTGACGTGTCCGGTGGCGCTTTCGTGCGGAAGCGATTGGCCGGCCGGGTTCATGCCGCCTGCGCCTCCCGCGTCTGCCACCAGAACTTCTCGATCAGCGATTGCGCCACGGCCAGACGGTAAGCCGCGCTGCCGCGATGATCGCCGATGGGGGCAATCGCGGCCGCCACGGCGCGCTGCGCGGCGTCGACCGCGGATCGATTCCAGCGCCTGCCGAGCAGAGCCTGCCCGAATGCGGCAATTACCACAGGCGTGGCCGCAACTCCGCCGTAGGCGGCGCGGGCGCACACGATGCGGCCGGCGGCATCGGTATCCACGGCGAATGCCGCCGCCACCGTGCTGATGTCGTCTATTACGCGCTTGGACGCTTTATAGAAAGCCATGCGCGCCGGCAGCGGCTTGGGTACGCGCAGGGACACGATCACTTCCGAGGGACGCAGGGCGGTTTGGCGGTAGCCCAAGAAGAATTCGCGCAACGGAATGGACCGCGCGCCGTCCGGACCAGCCACGTGAACTACCGCATCGAGCGCCAGTAGCAAGGGCGCGGAGTCACCCACCGGCGAGGCGGTAACGAGATTACCGCCCAGGGTGGCGCGGTTGCGGATGAGCGGCGAGGCGAAGAGCGCGAACCAATCGCGCACCGCGGCGGGCGCGGAGACCCAGCGCTCCCCCACTTCGGCCAGCGTGAGGCCGGCGCCGATCTCGACTGCGCCGTCCGTCTCGGAGAAGATCTTCAACTCCGGCAGGCCTTCGATGCTGACCAGCATGGGCCAGCGGCGGCCGCGCAGATTCGCCTCCACGGCGAGGTCCGTCGCGCCGGCGATGGGACGCGCCTCGGGGTGTTCGGCGAGCAGCGCCAGGCAGGCGGCCAGCGACGCGGGGCGCTCGAAACGAGCGCCGAAAGCGCCGGTGGAGAATGCCGCCAGCGGAGGCGCGGGATGAGCGAGCCGTTGGCGGAAGGCATCGTCCGGGGCATCGCCCAGTGCCAGGGCGGCGTCGCGGAGGGGGCGGTAACCGGTACATCGGCAGAGATTGCCGCCCATGGAAAGGGGATCGCACGGGCCGGTGCGTCCGGGGCGGTAATATTCGGCGAAGAGACTCGCCACGAAGCCGGGGGTGCAATATCCACACTGCGATCCGCCGCCTTCGGCGATGGCGCGTTGCGGCTCGCTAAGCTGGCCGCCGCGGGCGAAGCCTTCGACGGTATAGACTTCCTGGCCGGCGAGCGCGGGCAGAAACAAGAGGCAGCTGTTGACCGCGCGGTAGCGGCTGCGGGCGCCGTCGGCCGCGGCGCCGGCCACCAGCACCACCGCGCAAGCTCCGCATTCCCCTTCCGCACAACCCTCCTTGGCGCCGGTGAATCCGCTGGCCCGCAGATACTCCAGCAGAGTGGTATGCGCCGGGAAGCCGTCCGTTCGGACGGCGCGGCCATTGAGCAGAAAATCCATCAAATCCCCTCACTCAGCAGCCAGGATGGAGTCGGGACTGCGATTTTGCGGGCCCTTCTGAGGCTTGATGGATTGTAACCGTTCCGCCATCGGCGCCGCAACAGGAAGGGCTAATTCTGGTTTAAATGGGTACGCCTGGTTGTCGCCCGGGCGTACCCGCTTCGATGGTAAACAGAGCGTAATAAGTATTTGCGCATCCGCTCCCTGACGGTCACGGCTCTGTAAGAGGCGCATAC
>CAZARO010000954.1:0-3033 GCA_964487165.1 uncultured Solibacteraceae bacterium
CAAACGGATCTCCACGCAAGAGGAACTGGCGCAGGAATTGAAGGCGCTGGATATCGCCGCTACCCAGGTGACGCTCTCGCGCGATATTCGCGATCTGCGCCTGGTGAAGACGCGCGAAGGCTACCAGGAGATGGCGCCGGAGGAGACCGGCCCGCAGTTCTCCATGCTGGCCGCGGAATTCCTGAAGGACGTGCTGCGCGCGCAGAACCTGGTGGTGCTCAAGACGTCGCCGGGCCACGCGAATTCCGTCGCGGTGGCGCTGGATAACGAAGAGTGGCCGGAAGTTGTCGGGACGATCGCCGGCGACGACACCATCCTGGTGATCACTCCCGATGGCCCGACGGGGGAAGCCGTGCAGGAGAAATTGCTGGACCTGGTGGAGAAAGGGTAAGCGGGCTTTGCCCGCGATGTCCCTGCGGGACATGGGAGTCGGAAGCGGCCCCTGCGGGTCCGGCGAAGTCTGACAGCCCTGGCGGGCTGTCGGAAGACAGAATGGCGACGGCGCCAGCGGCGGCCCCCAACACGGCCGGCGAAGTCGGAATGCGGTGCCTGCCGCCAGCTTCGGCATTCTAACTTCAGTACCCTTCTAACTTCAGTACCCTTCTGACTTCAGTACCCTTCTGACTTCAGTACCCTTCTGACTTCAGCATCATTCTTTGTCGATCTGTGCTTCCCAGGTGCTGCTCATCGGCGCGGCTTGCAGGCGCTGCGGCAGCGGCAGCGCCACTTCGATCAGCGTGCCCTTTCCCGGCCCGGACGTGATTTTGACCGAGCCGCCCAAGCTCTCGGCCCGCTCGTGCATGCCCGTGAGGCCGAGTCCATGTGCGCGGCCGTGCTGGAATCCCCGCCCGTCGTCTTGCACCGTGATCGCCAGCCAGGAATCGGAGGCGCGCACGGTGATTTCGACGGCATTCGCATTGGCGTGCTTGGCGACATTATTGAGCGCTTCCTGGACGATGCGGAAGACGCAGGTTTTGTGCCCGTCGGGAAGGTCGGACGGCAGGTCGTCGGCCTGCACCTGAATGCGAAGTCCGGTGGGGCGCGAGATCTCGCGTGCCAGCCAGCCGAGCGCCGCCGCCAGCCCCAGGTCGTCCAGCATGGAGGGGCGCAGCAGCAGCGCCATATTGCGAATCACCGCGAGCGAACTCTCCACCAGGCCGCGGACGCGGTCCACGCGCTCGCGCAGTTCCTTGTCGTAAGGGCGCAGCGCCACGGCGAGATCGTGCAATTCGAATTGCACGGCCGACATGGATTGCCCCACGGCGTCGTGCAGGTCGCGCGAGATGCTCTTACGCTCGGTTTCCTGCGTGGCCACCAGCTTGGCGGAGAGATCTTTCAGTTCCTGGCGGGCCTCGGTCACTTCCTGGAGATGTTTCAGAGTCTGCGTTTCCAGCCGCAAGAGGTGCGCGGTGCTGAAGTACGCCTGGCCCATGCCCACCAGCAGCATAACGACCAACGCCAGCACCAGCTGCCCGCGTACGCCGGAGAACTGCGAGCGTAACTCGGCATCGCGCCGCATAAGTTGCTGCCGGTCGAGCGAGCGAATGTTATCGGCGATGGCGAGGGTGTTCGACCGCCGCGGAAATACTTCGTCGTCCAGGAAGCGAAAGCCCTGCCGCCGGCGCTGCTCCATGCTCCAGGAGAGGACCGGCTCCATGGTCTGCCAGTAATCGCCCAACTCGCGCTTGAGGGCCTCGAACATGTCGTGGTCGCCGGCGTCGGAGAGCGGCGCGTTATCGGCCAGCAGCGTCTGGATCCGCGCTTTGGCATCGATCAGCTCGTGCCGGCTCTGTTCCGCCTTGGCCCGGTCCGGCTCCAGAAGGTAGTCGCGCAGGTAGGTGCCGGATAGGTAGACCGAAGCGCGGATTTCATCCAGTTGCTGGCTCTTGGCGAGAAACTGCCGCAAACTGGTTTGATTCGCCTTCTGGACTTCATCGAGGGCGCGCATCGCGCTCAGACCCGAAAGAATCAGCAGGATCAGCAGGACGCCGAATCCGAGCACCAGCCCGCCGCGCATGGTGAGCAGGCGTACTCCGGCCGGTGCCGCGGTCTTAACCGGGGACATCGCTGCTTTGGGGTGAAATAATACCTTTTCGGACGGCATACAGAATCAGGTCCGCCAGACTGTGCAGATTGAGCTTCTGAAATATGTGCTGGCGATGGCAGATGACCGTCGTTGGGCTCAAGCTGAGGGCAGTGGCGACATCTTTATTGGACGCGCCTTCGGCCAGCAGTTGCAGAATCTCGCGTTCGCGGTTGGTGAGCAGTTCGTAGGCGTCGGTGGCCTGCTCGCGCTGCAGGTAGCGGGTGTAATCGTCGGCCAGAATGCGGCTTACTTTAGGGCTGAAGAACGCCTTGCCCTGGGTAACCGCCCGTACGGCGTCCACGACCTCGGATTCCGCCGAGCTTTTCAGTACATATCCGCGCGCGCCGGCCTTGAGGGCGCTCAGCAGGTAGGCTTCGTCGGCCTGGACTGTCAGGATCACGATCTGGGTATCGGGCATCATCTCGGCAATCTGCCGGCCGGCTTCGATGCCGTTGAGGTTGGGCATGGCGATATCCAGAATCACTACGTGGGGCCGTTCACGCCGGGCGAGGGCTATGGCCTCCCGGCCGTCGCAAGCCTCGCCGACCACCTCCAGACCAGGCTCATGTTCCAGGAGTGTCCGCAAACCGCGCCGGATAATGGCATGGTCGTCGGCGATGAGGATGCGAACAGGACCCATGGTGCACAATCGGCGGTGTCGATTTCATGTTACGCCATCCTCCTCCCCTGATGAATCCTCTGGGGACAGTATTTTCTCTGTGATTTCTAGCTACATCGATTTTCGGTTGAAACTCCTCCGATGACGTTTCCCAGGCCGGAACTGAAGAAGTTGATGCCCAGTTGCTTGGCCTTGCTGCGATCGACGCTGGCAAACCGCACCTTGAGCAGAATCTGCGGTTCGCCCTGCGGTACGTCCACATTGAGCAGATTAACGACCTTGCCGCCGGTGGAGGCGATCTCTACCGCGCGTTTTGAGCTGGTAAGGT
>CAZARO010000955.1:0-3028 GCA_964487165.1 uncultured Solibacteraceae bacterium
TCTTCACCGTCCTGGTGGAAGGCGACGATTTCAACGAGCCGATCTGCGACGCGGTACGCGCCATCCTCGACGGCCACATCATACTTTCGCGCCAACTCGCCGCTCAGAATCACTACCCGGCGATCGATATCCTGCACTCCGTCAGCCGGCTCACGAGTGCCATCGCTACCCCCAAACAGAAGACCGGAGCGGCGCGGTTGCGCCAGGCCCTGGCGGCCTATCACGACGCCGAAGACCTGATCCAGCTGGGCGCTTACGTGGCGGGCACGAATCCGGCGCTCGACTCGAGCATCCGCATGCGCCCCGAGATCCTCAGCTTTCTGCAGCAGGACCACACTGCGACTGTCCCCATCGATCAGACACTCGCGCGGCTGGAGCAACTGGCCACGCGCCTGGATCAGCCCGCGCCGGCACAGAACCTTCCCGTTAAGAAAACAAAATGACGACTTTTCACTTTCCCTTGCAACGAGCTCTCGACTGGCGGCGTACGCAGCTCAAGCTAGCCGAAGCGCGCGTCGAGCAGCAACTGGGGGCGCTGGCCGGGATCGACCAGGCGCGCGCCGAATTGGATGCCATGGCTCACCGGGCCGAAGTCGAAGTGCGCCAGCTTCAGTCGATCGAGGGCGGTGATCTGAGCGCGCTGGGAAGTTTCCGCCTGGCGATTCAGGTGCGCGGCAGAGAGCTGGCCGCCAAGCGCGTGGCCTGCCAAAAGGAGTTGGCTGCGCGGCAAAGCGTGATGCTGGAGGCTCGCCGACGCTGCCGCTTGATCGACCGGCTCAAAGAACGGCGGTTGCTGGCGTGGCGATCGGCGTCCGAAAAGGAATTGGACGAACTGGCCGCGGATTCCTATCTGGCGCAGTGGGCGCGCCGCCACGCATAGGCTCACGGTCCTCTTTTTCTATAATGGAATGAATGACTCCTCAGATGCCTGTCGAAATCGCGCTGCCCGAGGTCCCATTGACGGTCGAAGGCGCCAGCGTGCTGCACCAGATGATGCGCTTCCGCTGGACGGCGTGGCGTGCGCTCGCCGCCAGCGCGCGGTCCACGATTCTGGCCGAAGCCGTGGAGGCGTTGGGAGCCAGAGAAAAGTTCGCGGACGGCCGGCAGAGCGCCATTTACTCGCTGCTGGGCCACAAGGGCGACCTCATGTTCGTCCACTTCCGGCGCAATTTCGAGGAATTAAGCCAGGCACAGACCCGGATGTCGCAACTCGCGCTGAGCGACTTTCTGGAACCCACCTCATCTTACCTTTCGATGGTGGAACTGGGCCTGTACGAGTCGACATCCGACACTTACGCGGAGCTGGCGCGGCGCGATGTCAAGCCGCACTCCGAAGAATGGAAGCGCGAGATCGAAGCCGTTCTGGAGCGGCACCGCAAGGCCATGGCGCCGCGCCTGTGGCCCGAAATTCCCCCCGCCAAATATATCTGCTTCTATCCCATGGACCGCCGCCGGGGCGAGTCCCGGAACTGGTACCAGGAGCCGATGGGCGACCGCCAGCGGATGATGAAGGAGCACGGCCTCATCGGGCGCCGCTACGCCGGCGAAGTGCGCCAGATTATCACCGGTTCGATCGGTTTTGACGATTGGGAGTGGGGCGTGGACCTGTTCGCGGATGAGCCGCTGGTGTTCAAAAAGCTGATCTACGAAATGCGTTTCGACGAGGTGAGCGCCGTATACGCACTTTTCGGCACGTTTTATGTGGGCGTCCGCGTGCGGCTGGCGGATCTTCTGCACAATTGACGCGGCCGAGCCGCGGGGTCGGCTGGCGAGCATCGAGAGCTGATGGATGACGGCTCTCCACTGACTGCTTCCGAGAGCGGCTCTCTGCTGTCGGCTGGGGGAGTTGTAATATTCGGCTGATCGGCCGCTCCCTCGCAGTCGGTAGGCTCCGGCAAACACAGAGGCGCCATTCCGAGCCGCGCGCTAGGCAACCAGGCGGCCTTTTGAATGGGTGCGACGTACTTCCAGCTCTCGTAATCGCCTGGACGGTATCGGCGATGCAGTGCATAGAACACGCGGATGTCCGCCTTCCTCGCGGCATTCAGGACCTGCAGCATATGAGGGATACAGTTGTTCCCTTCCGCGACACCCTTCAAGCGGTCCCATACTTTGCCACCTACGGAAATGAAATCGTTGTATGGATCGATCACAATAAGCCCGGTGATCTCCTTCTCGTATGCAAGTTGCGCCATGTTTTGCTCCAGCGGCCTCAGCCTTGTCTTAGGGCGTGGCGCTCAAGACTTTTTGCGAAGGGCGGCGTCTCTTGCCGGTTGTGAGCCTCCGAAATTGGCTTGCGCGCGCCCCGGAAGACCTCAAATGGAATTCCTTGTTTGCCGAGGAAGTCCAACAATTCCGGTGTGGCACTGCTGTGAACGGTATTCGTGAACTCGCACATCTTATCGTCGACCTTGCGGACCGCCAGGTCCCAGGTCACGGCCAGTTTTGTGCGGCCCGTGGACGTAAAAACGTCTGAGTGAGAAGAGAGTCTCAGATGATCGGGCTCTCCGACCTCTTCGATGTAATGTTGCACCATCAGGCTTCCGCCGAGGATCTCGACATTGATCGACGTGCGTCGTCCATCCGATGCCGTGGTGGCGCCGGCGGAGCAGTGGGCCGGCGAGCTGGCCTGATATTCCGACTCGGGCAGGGTAAAGCACCAGGATGGGATGTCGATCTTCTCGATGGGAGCATTGATCGTCGCTGAGAAACTCGACTTGACTATCGTGTTGTCTTCCATTCTCCTCTCTCTTCGAATCGTGATTCCGGTTCGCAGTTACAAATAGTAATTATTGTGCCATGGCAATATGACGGCATCCGCAACAGGTATGAGGGGGTGGCTTTTACTAAGTGTCGGCGGATCGGCACCTGCCGCGAGATCAAGCACCCACGGCGGACTCAGCGGGCGGCGCGTTCTCCACATTGATGGCCGATACATATCGGCAATGTTGTGTCCGCCGCGGTTCGATTCCCAATTTGCGCATTTTATACAGCAGCGTGGTGCGCGGCAATCCGAGGCGCGCGGCTG
>CAZARO010000956.1:0-3026 GCA_964487165.1 uncultured Solibacteraceae bacterium
TTGAACGCGATCCAGCCGTCCTGGTTGCGCGGCGAAGTGAACAGCGAGTGCGTCCAGACGCCGTTGCCGCGAATATTACGGAACCGCGAATGGGACACGCGGAAATCGCGCGTGCCCTCTTCCAGCAGGATGCCGCCGGTGGAATTGTTGCGGCCGCGGCCATCGCGCGAGCCGCTGTCGGCCACCTCCACGTGCTCGATGCTGACGTCCCGCGAGCGGCTCACCAGCACCGCGAACCCCGCGATGTCGTGGAAGTGCATGTCCTCAATGCGCAGCTTCGCGGCCCCGGCGGCCAGCACTCCGTTCCCGCGCGTAAATTGCGAGAAGGGCTTGTCGGAAGGCGGCAGGCCGGTGCGGCGCTCGAGTTGGCCGCGATTGCCGTCGAGCGTGAACCCTCGCAGCGTGACGCCCGCGCCGTCGACCACCACGAGCGCACGGCCATCGAAATCGGCAGCAGCGCGCAGTGTCGTGCCGGCGGCCGCTCCGCGCAATTCCGCGCCGTTCGTCACCAGCAGCTCGCGGTGCAATTCGAAGGTGCCGGCGGGCAGTTGGATCACGCGCGGCCCCGGCGTCGGCATGACGAGCAGCATCGCGAGCGCAGCCAGCACCGCTGCCGCCAGGAGCTTCACCTTACCTCGATCGGCATCGGCGGGAAGTCGCGCTTGCCTATGGCGAGGCGCAGCAGGTGAGTGCCCGGGCCGACGCCCGCGGGCATGCGGAAGTTGAATTCGAAGCGCCGCAGAATCGGGTCGGTACAGAAGGAATCGGTCTCGCGCACCGCCATCCCATCGACTGTCGCGTGGAACGACTGCGCGTTGGGGACCTCCATCATGGTGACTTTGAGGGAGCCCGATTCGGTACGGCCATCGAGCAGCAGGTTCACGCCGTCGGTTACCTTTTCGAGCCGCGCTACCGGCGGTCCGGGCGGAATGATGCGCACCCATGCGGTGGGGCACAGCGGCCTGCCGAGCCACGCCACTTCCACCGGCACAATCCCGGTGCGAAGACCTTCGGGCAGCCGAACGTTCACCTGGTACACGCCGTCGTTCGCGGGCGCTCCGATGTATTCGCAGCGGGCGGGATGGCCGTCCACGGTGACGGAGAGATGATTGAGATCGCACTCGTCGGGCAGGTTCATCACCCATAGGGAGAGCGCGGCCAACGGTCCGCTGGCCGGAGCCACGCCTTCGCCGGTATGCGCGTTGCAAAGGCTGCGGACCAGCGCGCTGCGCTCCGGCCGGCGATCGGCGAGCGAGCGCACCAAGCCCGCGGGGCGTTTGCGGCAGGTGAGCCACATGTATTGCGTGTGAATCATCTCCAGGGCCAGCAACTGGAAGTCGTGGTCGAGGGCGAATCGCGCGATCTGTTCGGGCGCGATGCGCACCCCGGCCCACGTGTCGTACTTTTTCGCGGTGGGCGGAAGGCCGTTGACCTGGCAGCGCAGGATGCCGCCGGTCTTGAGGACGCGGCGCGCTTCCCGCAGGTATTCGAATACCACGTTATCGCTGGGGATGTGCTGGAAGACGGCGTAGGAGTACACGAAGTCGAATTTCTCATCGGGAAACAGCTTCAAGTCTGACCCGGAGCTGTGGTGCGGAAAAGCGTTGGGCGTGTTGCGCAGGCGTTCGCGCGCCAGCCGGATCATGGCGTCGGAGACATCCACTCCGTGAATTTCCTGAAAGTGACGGCTCAGGGGGCGCATCAGGCGGCCGGGCCCGCAACCGATTTCGAGCGCGGCGCCGCGGCCCGCGAACCGCGCGAGATCCATCTCCAGACCGCGGACGACATCCGCGCCGGTAGAGAAAAACTCCGCCTCTTCCTGTTCGCGGCGGCCGAATGCCACGTAGTAATTGGCGTCTTCGCCGGCGCGCTCGTTCCAGTCGGCGCGCATGCGTTCGAGTACGTTAGGATCGTCCATCGTGCAGTTGTTATTCTAACGTTTATGCCCCTCGCGTTTCGCCATGTGAGCTCGGAGCCGTTGCGGGATTTCGACGCCGAGGTGCCCGATGGCGTGGTCATCGGAGTGATTGGAGAGAACGGCTCTGGGAAAGGACGGTTGCTGCGCCTGGCCGCGGGCATCGAACTGCCCGCTTCGGGCTCGGTGGAACGTTCGGGCGCGGAGCCGGTGGTGCTCTTCGGTGAGACGCTCGCCAGCTACGACGCGCTCGAACGGGAGAAGGCGGCGCTGGCTTTCGACGGGCTGCGGCGCACGGGCAAGACGGTCTTGCTCATCTCCCACGAAGAGGCGCTGCTGCGCCGCCTGGCCGACGAAGTCTGGTGGCTCGACAAGGGCCGCCTGGCCGGCCGCGGCGATCCCGAAGAAGTGTTGACGGCTTACCGCAAGCACATCGCCGAGCGGCTGCGCGCCTGGGGCGAGACGGCGCCCATGCCGCTGGCTCCACGCTGGCGCCGCGGCGACGGCCGGGCCGAGATTCTGAGCGTGGAGACCATCGGCGAGAACGGCGCACCCACGGTAGTGTGGCGCTCGGGTGAACTGGCGGTGGTGAAAGTGCGTGTGCGCTTCCGCGATCAGGTGGCCGATCCGGTGATCGGCATCATGATCCGCACGCGCATCGGGCTAAACGTGTACGGCACTAACACTGAGTTGGAGAGGCTGAAGTTGGGGCCGTGCGCCGCGGGCGACATCCGCGAGCTGACCTACGCGTTTCGCTGCGAGCTGTGCCCCGCGCAGTACAGCCTCACAGTGGCGTCGCACGATCCCGACGGCGTCTGGCACGACTGGCTGGAGGATGCCGTGTCGTTCGCGGTAAGCGACGAGCGGTACACCGCGGGAGTGGCGAATTTAAGGGCGACGGTAAGAAGCTGTTAGCTATTAGCTGTCAGCTTCGCAGAAACTCAGAAACTTCGTTCCGCGGCCCGTAAGTTGTTTGAATTCTGGTTGGCACTGGGCGCCTCATGTGGGGCAGGATGGCATCCTGCGGCCGATTGGCAATCGGCCTTCTGCTGCACCGATGGTGCGGACCGGGCGGGTTACCAACCCGCCGCAGGTTGACAACCTGCCCCAC
>CAZARO010000957.1:0-3021 GCA_964487165.1 uncultured Solibacteraceae bacterium
CCAGCTTGCGGGCGCACTCCGGGTACTTCTTGAGGAGGATGTGGCCGTTGTAATGAAAGTCACCGATGATGGGCACGGGAACGCCGAAGGCCGCGATGGCATCCACGATTTTGGGAACGGCTGCCGCGGCTGCCTCGGTGTTTACGGTGACGCGCACCAGTTCCGATCCGGCACGCGCCAGTGCCATCACCTGGTTCACCGTGGAGGCGACATCCGCCGTATCGGTGTTGGTCATGGATTGCACGACGATCGGATGATTGCCGCCTACCTTGACACCTCCCACGTCTACTACGGCCGCCCGGCGGCGGGGTGCTACTGCCATGAATTCTCCTCCTGGTGGAAATTTAATTTTAGCAGCCCCGCGGTACGCGGCAGTTTTTGGCCAGTGGCTGTGACGCAAAAAAACCCGGCGGTTGGTTAAACCGCCGGGCCGCGTCGTTCAAGTTTGACCCTGTATTGATAACGTTCTGGTCCCCTTCGTGTCGGGGAACAAGGTCCACTCCACTATATCACTGTACGGTTGCTTTTTTAATAAAATCGAGCCGCGGAAAATGCGTGTCCAGGTAGTCGTTGCCCTGCTGCTGGATCCGGTTCGGGTCGGGCCCTTGCCCCCTGGGCGGCATGTCGCCGTAGAAGCCGTACAAGTCAAGCACCACGGGCATGCCATCCACCACTTTTCCGATGGGCGCGAAGCCCTGACTGTCGAGGCTCTTGCGATTGTCGGCCAGGTTGATGAACAACTGCGTGTTGCGCGTATTCGGGCCGCGCATGGCGTAGGTCACCGTTCCGGTCACGTTCTGCTGCTTCACGGGATCGTCGGGCAGGGTGGCGTTGGCCCACATGGCGTTGGTTTGCGGATCGCCGTTGATTCCGAATTGCACCACGAAGCCGCGCACCACGCGGAAGAACCGCGCGCCGTCGTAGAAACCGCTCTTCGCCAGTTGGAAAAAATGAGCCGCGCCGGCGGGCGCCCAATCGCGATGCACCTCGATGTCGATCAGCCCTTTGGAGGTGTCCAGCTTGACGTGAAACAGGTCGGGAACCGGCTCGTTGGCCGGTAAGGCGGCGGGCCGTTCGGCCTTCTTGCGATCGTCGGACGACGAGCAGCCGATGAGCGCCATGCAGGCCGCGGCGCTCAGCGCGAGAGGAATGAGTCTACCCATCGACCATTCAGTATGGCACGCGCGCGCGCCTTACTGTGGCTTGTGGGTGCCGGCCACCGCTCCCTCGCGGTCGCGGCTCTGTAACGGGTGTCGTACGTTTGCAGTAACTTGCCGAGCCGCGACCGCAAGGGAGCGGTTTCCTGGCGACTAATCCCCCAAAACCGTTAGGCACCAGCTCTTGGCGTGTTACCGAGCCGCAACCGAACAACGCAGATACTATTGCGGCTGGTGGCTGCTGGCCACCGCGCGGTTGGCGGCGCCATGAACCAGGGTAAAAGTAGCGGGAACATCCACCGGCTGCCGATTTTGCGTGCCCGGCCGGAACAGCCACGAGCCTACGATGGCGGCAGCCTCCTTATCGAGCCGCGCGTCCTGCGGCGCGGAGATCTGCACGTCGCGCGGCGCCCCGTTCTTGCCGATGGTCAGGTGCAGACACACGGTGACATTGCGATGGTCCCCCGTGGAGCTCGGAAACTTCGTTTTCACCAGAACCGGACGGGCCCCGCCATCCGAGCAGTGGAACGATGCCGCGCCCAGGTGCCAGTCCGAATCCCAATGTTGCTGGAACGCCAGCGACACGCTGATCTTCAAAGGCACCGGTTTGCCATCCTTCTGTGCCGGGGAATAGCGCGATTGACGCATGCAAGCCACGGCGCTTTCGTCCAGGCCCAGGCCCACCGGGTTCACCACCTGGATGTCCGCCGGCACACCGTTGTCATCGACAGTCAGCGACATGATGACGATTCCGGCGAGATGCGCGAGGCGGGCTTCCTCCGTGTATTCCGGCTGCCGGCATTGCATCAGGGCCACGGGCGCCACCACATTCTGCGCCCCGGCTGTGGCCGCACATATAAGAACTAAGAGCGCACTGCGGCCCATGCCCCCAAGATTAGCACCGGGTTGCAGGGTATTAAGATAGCTAATAGGGGCTACGGCTACGCGATGAGCGCTCTCTCCCGATTGCGCAGGTAGGCTCCCATCATGCGGTCCGTCACGGTAGTATGATCGTCGAGCCAATTGGTGAGAAACTCCACCAATGCGGTTCCCGCCTCCAGGTCGCCGTTCTCAATGAGAGGCACGTACTGTCTGAGGCGCTTGCGTGCGGTGTCGTGCTGCTGCTTGTGCCAGTCGAAGGAGAGATAATTGGTGGCGCGCATCAGTTTCTCTTCATGCGCGAAATGGTCTTCCGCACAGGCGATCAAGCGATGCAGAATTTCCTGTATCTGGAACAGCGGGGCGTGGTCAGCGAGCGCCTGTTGGAGTTCGCCGGTCGTCTGGAAAATCGTGCGGTGTTCGTTGTCGATGGCGGGAACGAAGACGGCATTAGACTTACTCCACTTGAATAAACGCATGTTCCATTTTACATAATTTGAGGATTAATGGGCCTTAATATATGACTGCCGCGGCTCATTTGCCCTTCGTCAGCGACCGCAGCTTGCGCGCCGGCCAGGTGATGGCTTTCCCCAGGCGCAGCGACGGCGAATGGTCGATGGCCCGCAGATACTCCCGGTTGGCGGCGATTTCCCGCAGCAGTTCCTGTTCCCGCTCCTGCAGCTTGCCGATGCGCCAGTCGCGTCCGGCCAGCTGTTCGGAAAAGTCCTGCTCCCGTTCGTATAGAAATTTCAGGTAGGTGTCCCTGCGGCTGATCAGCACCTGCAGTTCCAGCACATCTTCCGGCCGCAGCGTGTAGCCGGCCTGAAAGTGTTCCGGTAGCGGACGCTGATAGTAGATGGTGGAGTGCGCGGGCGCGGTCTCCTGCGGGGGCCGTTCGCGAGTATATAAGTAGACCGCGAGCGACCGCCGCGAAATCGCCTTGCCGCGCGGGAGAACGATGCGCCGGAAGCCGTGCCAGGACGCC
>CAZARO010000958.1:0-3019 GCA_964487165.1 uncultured Solibacteraceae bacterium
GAGATGGTCCGCCGCATGCCTTCCATCTCTTTTTTCAAATCCGCCATCTGCTGCGCCAGCCAATCGCCCGCGGGCCGCTTTTGTCCGCTAGCGGCCGCCGGTGGCTCCTCCACCTCGCCAACGGGCAGGTCGGTCACAAAAACTACTTCGTAAGTCCCCAGATGGCGCGTTTCAGGAGACGCCTTGCGGCTGTTCACAAGCATGGCCTCGGGCCCTAACTCCTGACGTGCCAGGGCCATGGCCTCTTCCACCGTGTTTGCGAAATAAGACTTGATCGTCATTGCGGCCGCGCTCCCTTGCATCTATCGTCGGAAGCGCGCTTCTCCTGTAGGCGGATTCTCATGCGATCGTCCCCAGCGTCTGCACCCGCATCCCCGGCGGAACCTCGTTGTGTGCCAGGAAGAACAGGTTGGGAGCCGACGCTTCGGTCATCTGGCGCAGGAAATAGCGCGCTCCGGTGGTGGTGATGGCCACCACGGGGGCCTCGGGTGAGGCCACGCGGCTGAGGATGCGGTTGACGATCTCGCGTCCGGCTTGCGGAGCGATGGCGATGTGGCTGTTCTGTTCGCCGTGCTCCACCGCCGCTTCCACGGCTTGCTCGATTGAGGGATCGACGAACCACGCGGGAAGCTCACCCGCGCGGTTGACGTACGGCTTCACTACGGCCCGCCGCAGGGCTTGCCGCACGTACTCGGTGAGCAGCACCGGATTGCGCGTGGAAACCGCCCCCTCGCCCAGCGCTTCGAGGAGCGAAACCGCGTCGCGGATGGATACCCGCTCGCGCAACAGGTTCTGCAGCACTCTTTGCACCGCGGCCAGGCTAAGAAGCTTGGGGACCAGGTCTTCCACCACCTTGGGGTGCTCCACGGCGACGCGGTCGAGCAGCCGTTTGGTGTCCTGCCGCGACAGTAGTTCATAGGCGTGGCGGCGGATCAGCTCCGACAAATGCGTGCCCATCACGCTCACCGGGTCGACCACGGTGTAGCCGGCGTTGCGCGCCCGTTCGGCGCGTTCGCTGGGGATCCACACAGCGGCGATGCCAAAAGCCGGCTCGCGCGTGGCCTGGCCTTCCAGTTTCATCAGCCCCTGCCCCGTGGAAATGGCTAGCTCGCAGCCTTGCGGCAGCTCGTAGCGCGCGATTTCCACGCCCTTGAGCGAAATCAGGTACTCGCGGCTGCGCAACTGCAGGTTGTCGGTGACGCGAACCGGCGGGAGTAGATACCCCAGGTCGGCGGCCAACTGCTTGCGAATCGCCGAAATGCGCCGCAACAACGCAGAATCCTGCGCTCCTTCCACCAGTCCGACCAGCCCCAGGCCCACTTCGATGGCCAGCGGTTCGACGCGCATCAGCGCTTCCAGATTCTCTTTGGCGGCCGGTTTTTGCTCCTTTGGAGCGGCAGTGGCCTGGGTCTCGCGCTGGCGCATTTTCCAGCCTGTCGCTCCCGCTCCGCCGGCCATCAGCAGGAACGGCACCTTGGGCATGCCGGGCATGGCCGCGATGGCGCACAGAACTCCCGCCGCCAACAGCAGGGGCCGTGAATTGCCGAAGATCTGCTTGTGGAACTCCGCGCCCAAACGGGCGTCGGAGCTGGCGCGGGTGACGATCAGGCCGCCCGAAATGGAGATCATCAGCGCCGGGATCACCGTTACCAGGCCATCCCCGATGGTCAGGACTGTGTAGGTCTCGAGCGCCTTGCGAAACTCCATGCCGTGCTGCAGCACCCCGATCAGAAACCCGGCCACGATATTGATGCCGGTGATCAGGATGCTGGCTACCGCGTCGCGCTGGGTGAAGCGCGAGGCGCCGTCCATGGCTCCGTAGAATTCGGCTTCCGTGGCCAGTTGCTTGCGCCGCCGTTTGGCTTCGGCTTCGTCGATCAGCCCGGAGTTGAGGTCCGAATCGATGGACATCTGCTTGCCGGGCAGGGCGTCCAGGGTGAAGCGCGCGGTGACTTCCGAGATGCGCACCGCGCCGTGGTTGATGACCACGTACTGAATGGCGATCAGCACCAGGAAAATCACCGCCCCGATGATGTAGTTCCCTCCGACCACAAAGCTGCCGAACGCGCCGATTACGTCCCCGGCGGCCGCCGTCCCGGTGTTCCCGTTGAGCAGGATCAGGCGCGACGACGAGATGTTCAGCGACAGGCGGAACAGCGTCAACAACAGCAGCGTGGTAGGAAAGGAAGTGAACTCCACCGGCCGAACGAGGTACAGCGCCACCATCATCACCGTCACCGACATCAGGATATCGGTCACGATCAGCAGGTCCAGAATGAAGCTGGGCAGGGGCGTGATCAGCGCGATCACGATGCCCAGGACGGCCATGGGGACCGCCAGTTGGCTGAGTTCCTGGAGCGGCAGCGCCCTCATCCACGGGGGCAGCGCCCCCGGTGCCGCAATGGTCTTGGCTGGTGTCATCGGTTTCTTCTGTCAGCTCCCGCTAGCCCGGCAATTTGCCGTGCATGAGTTTGTAGATATAGGCCAGAATCTCGGCCACCGCCCGGTACAGGTGCGGCGGAATCTCTTGCCCCACTTCCACCGATTCGTACAGCGCCCGCGCCAGGGGCGGATTTTCGATGATCGGGACCTGGTGTTCGATGGCCTTCTGGCGGATGCGCAGCGCCAGGTAGTTCTTGCCTTTGGCGACCACCAGCGGTGCGGCCATGCTCTCCACCTGGTAACGGATGGCCACCGCGAAGTGCGTGGGATTGACCACCACCGCGGTGGACTTGGGCACTTCCTTCATCATGTTGTGCCGCAGGCGGTCGCGCTGCAGACGCCGAATCCGGCCCTTCATCTGCGGGTTGCCTTCGACGTCCTTGGTCTCTTCCTTGATGTCCTGCTTGCTCATGCGCAGGTCCTGTTTGTAGCGGCGCATCTGGCGCGCCAGGTCCACGCAACCGAACAGCAGGAACACCCCCGCGGCCTTCCAGAAGAGCTCCATCAGCGATCCGCCGAGGAACCCCCAACCGACGCTCACGCTTTCCAGAGGCAGCGCCAGGATCGCCTCCAATTT
>CAZARO010000959.1:0-3015 GCA_964487165.1 uncultured Solibacteraceae bacterium
AGCGTGGGCGCCTCGGGGTCGAGATCGCGAATCAGCGTCGGATCCTGCGCGGCTTTCACGAAGTCCGCGGCCTTGAAGACGCCCAGTTGTTCCGCCGCCGCCCCGATATCGAACATGTTCTTGCCTTCGGGCACCACCAGCTCGTAATAGAAGATATCGCCGCGTGCGATCCGGCCGGCCACTTCCATGGCCGACGCCGGACCATCGAATGCGTATTCGCCGGCTTGCAAGCTTCGTCCTCGGTTGGCCAGGCGCGCCAGCCAGAAATCCCAGCGGCTCCCGACCACTCCGGCGTTGGCCAGCTCCGACGCCATCCCGCCGGTCGACGTGCCGCGCGGCAAGTCGACGTAGACCGTCCCGGTAAATCCGCGATACCGGCGCGTGGCGCGGTAATACAGGAATGCGCCGCCGGCCACCGCCAGCGCCACCAACATCGCCACCGCGCGCCAGGGCTTCATATGGAGGCGATCCCCAGAGAATCCAGGTAACTCTGCAACAGAATCACTGCCGAAAGCCGGTCCACTGCGGCGGCCCGTTTTTCGATGCTGATACCGCTCGAGCGCAGCACGCGGCCGGCCTCCACACTGGTGAGGCGCTCGTCCCAAAGCGTCACTGGAAGGCCGGTATACTTTTCCAGGGCAACGGCGAATTCGTGTACCCAGCCGGATTGCCGCCCCTCCGTGCCGCGCATATTGATGGGGTTGCCGAGCAGGATGCCGCCCACTTCACGCTCCGCGATGAGCTGTTGCAGCGCCGCCAGGTCCGCCCGTTTGTTGGTGCGCACCAGGTTGGGCAGCCCCTGCGCGGTGATGCCCAGAGGATCGCTGATCGCCAGGCCGATGCGTTTCTTGCCCAGGTCTAAGGCGAGGATGCGGGACTTGGCTGGAGTCAAATCAATTTTATTATAGACTCTGCCATGCTACATTCGAGGCAAGGGTGAAATCGCATCGTGGCCCCGCTGATCAAGCCTCCCAGCATCGCGAAGACGGCCGTGCAGGAAGTGCGGCACGTGTCCCTGCCCATCGTCGCGCTGGGCGTCATCGTGGCCATCCTGTACTTCGGGCGGGTATTCCTCATTACGGCCATGACCGCGGTGACCATCGCGTTCATCCTGGAACCGTTTGTCACCGTACTTATGCGCCTGCGGCTGCCGCGCAGCGTGGCCAGTTTCGTAGTCTGCAGCCTGGCGCTGCTGTTTCTCTACGTGATCGCCATGGGCGCTTATTCGCAGCTCACCGGCCTCTATGGCGAGCTTCCCAAGTACGGCCAGCGCATCGCCGACATTGTGGACGGCATCCAGCAGAAGATTCAAGGGTTGGAGTCCGATACCTACCGCATGCTGGTGCCCACGCGCCAGCGCATGGAAGAAGAAGAACGGCAGCGGCTGGCGGCCAAGAGCAAGAGCCGTTCCAAGGCGACGCCGCCCACACCCGCGGCCACCACGCCCGCTCCGGCCCAGTCGCCTGCTCCCGGTTCGGCCATCTCCGACTATATAGAGGCGCACCTGAACTCCTTTTACCAGATCCTGCTGATGGCGTCGTTCATCCCGTTTCTGGTGTATTTCATGCTCAGCTGGCGGGACCACATCAATCGTAGCTTTCTGCAACTCTTCCAGGGCGAAGCGCGCGGAGTAGCGGCCCGCAGCCTGGAGGGAATCGCGGAGATGGTGCGCGCCTTCGTGGTGGGCAATTTCCTGCTGGGATTTCTGCTGGCGATTGTCAGCTCGGCCATGTTTTATGCCATGCAGCTTCCCTATCCGTTTCTGGTGGGACCGCTCAGCGGATTGTTGAGCCTGGTGCCGTACGTGGGTCTTCCACTGGCCATGATGCCTCCGCTGTTCGCCGCCCTCGGGCCGAATCGCGTGCCCACATACGTGCTGGTCATCATCGCGGTGTCCCTGCTCCACCTGATCGCGCTGAATCTCCTCTATCCCAAACTGGTGGGCTCGCGCGTCCACCTCAATCCGCTGGTGGTCACCTTCTCGCTGATGCTCTGGGGCTTCTTGTGGGACGCTCCCGGACTCCTGCTGGCCATCCCCTTGACTGCGGGATTGAAAGCCGTCTGCGATAACGTCAAGGAACTGCGGCCCATCGGCAAATTCCTGGGCGATTGACCCCCTCCGCGCTCCCCTCCAACGTTGAGTTTTTCTAAAGATATCGTTGAAGCCTTCTGGTTTGACTTCCGGATCGATCGAACGTACTATTGCCCCATTAAGGTCTGTTTGTATTAGTTGACTTTGGTTAGAGGTTTGGTCGTAAACCGCGCGGGTCTCCGTTGTCGAGGCCGGCAGCCACTCCGGAAAGTGGCGAATTGGAATGTCGATGTCCGATTACGGGAGGTACTTTAGTATGCAGGTTTTTGCGAACCACGTATGTCGCATTAAATTGGCGGTGGCCCTGGCTCTCGCCGCCGCATGGATGTTTTCCGCGGCGCCGGCGGCCCGCGCGCAGGAGGTCGCGGTAGCGGAAGTGGACGGCCACGTGACCGACCCTAGCGGCGCCTCGGTGGCCGGCGCGCTGGTGAAAATTACCGAAGTCGACACCCGGCAGGTTCACACCTTCACCACGGATACCGCCGGCGACTTCCGCTTCCCCAACTTGCCAGCCGGCGGCTACATGCTGGAAGTATCGGCGTCGGGATTCAAGGCGTATCGCCAGACCGGCATCGTTCTGGAAGTGGCTCACAACGTCTCCCAGAATGTCGGCCTGCAGATCGGCGTTACCACCGACACGGTGGAAGTGTCGGCCAACGCCAACATGGTCGAGACGAAGGATAGCGCCATCGCGCAAGTGGTGGAGCAGCGCAAGATCGTCGACCTTCCGCTCAACGGCCGCAACCTGACACAATTGCTGGAGCTCACCGGAGGCGGCACCACGGCGCCGTCCGGCGACTTGACCGGCAGCAAAAATATTCAAGGATCGAACGGCTCCGGCACGTTCTCGGTAGCAGGCGGCCAGGCGAATGGCGTCAACTACCTGCTGGATGGCGGTGACAACAACGATTCCTTCAGCAACG
>CAZARO010000960.1:0-3014 GCA_964487165.1 uncultured Solibacteraceae bacterium
GACCGAGTAAGGGAGCGGTTGCGGTTGGATCTGCGGAATACGCATTTGCGACATAGAGTACTAAACCAGGGGGGTAACCGCAGTAATACTTGCCCGGAGCCGCGTGGCGCCGGGCAAGCGAGGAAATAACTGCGGCATGGAAACGTGGTGGCCGCTTTTTTGTGCAATTCCGTGCAGCGGACCACGGAGGTTATTTACTAAACTGCTCCGATTGAGGTTAGTTGCGCATCCAGATCCCGTAAGGCTTTGGTCAAAACGGCTTTGTAGCGCGGATTCTGGGCGTTGTCCAAATCCCGCACCACTCTGGTACGGGAGAGAAGGATAGTCTCCTTCCTGCGGATTAATTCGAGATATTCAGGACTCGGCGCGGTTTCAACTCCGGAAGGACGATGGGCTTGTGCAAGGTCGATTTGCGCCTCGACGGCCTTGCTTTCCCAACCTCTTGCCATGCTTCCATTGTACTCTTCGTCACCGCAGATGGGAAGCTCGGCTCCGCGCCGCCCACCGAATGCCCCGTGGCGCTACCGAGGCCGGAGTGTCGGAATCGGGAAATTATGCATCGCATCGCTGTCTGGGTGGTCTGTCTTTCTCGCTGCTGGCGCAGGCGCCGGCCGCGATTCCACCCGACCTCCGCTTCGAGATTGCCTCGCTCCAACCGAGCGTCAGAATGGCAATCGGGCTTTTGGAAATTGTTGCTGACCGCCGCACCCCAGGCTAAGATCTCGGGCCGCTCGGGGAGCCGGCACATTTTTGGACGCCTGAGGTCTTCTACCCAGCCTCGCTAAAAACTCCAGCTACTGGAGGCGTGTGCCAGTTCCGGCTCCACAGAAGCGGCGGGCATCCACGCTGTCTCGCGGGGTGCCATTTGCCGCGTTCCCGCCCTCACTCCGTCCCATCCCTCCATCAGAGTGGCCAGCAGACCCGCCACTTCGGCCAGGAGTTCATCGTTCTGCCGAAAGTTAGCTTCCAGCAGCCGGCGATGCATGTAATCGTACAACTGGGATAGCCGCAGGCTCAGCTCGGCACCGCGCTCGAAGTCGAGCGAGGTATTCAATTCCGCCAGAATGGCGCATGCCTTGGTGACACAGCCGGCACGCGCCAGAATTTGCCCCTCCGCCAGGTGGCGCCGGGCGTCCCCCACCGCGTTGATCGCGGCCTGATAGAGCAGGTGGATCAGTTCTACGGGATCGGCCGAAAGGATCCGTTCTTCCAGATAAGTATCAAGGGCGTTGCGCCACATTTATTCTCTCCACTACACTTATCGGCAATTTACATCAGCCTTGAGCTTTCCCTAGCTCTTTTGTTTGAGATCGTCCGCCAGGCGCAGGACGTACTCCGGCGGGATTTGCGAAATCACTTCGCCCGTAGTGCGGTTGACCACTTTGACTACCAGTTGTCTGGAGACCGGGTCGGTCTGAAAATCCAGCCCGTTGTCCTCACCGAACATCTCCGACTTATTCAGCGCCTTCACTGCCTGAACCACCTGGCGGTTCTGCGAGGCTGTATCCGCGGAAATCGGCGTCGCCACTGCGGGCGACGCCAGCATGATTCGGCTCAGTGCATTGACGTCCATACCAAGCTCCTCCGGAAATACCGGTCCGGAGCGCCTCTGCGCGGCCGGTCCGGTAAGTTTCCGTACCCACCTTATCGGTTGTCCACACGGATTCGTGAGCCGCGCGGACCGCAACGGTAAGCGGGCAACAGGAAACCGCGATCCGGCCGAAGAGTATCTTGGAGGAAAGCCATGACGAAAACAGTTGCGGTGGTCGGAGTCGATCCCGGCGAGCTACCGTGGCTCCGCAGGCTGCTGTTCCTCCTGCGGCATCCCGATCCCCTCACTGTCGAGATGGCCAGGCAGGCGCTGCTCTATCTCGAAATCAATGCCCGCGACCAGGCGCAACCTTGCATCGCGCCCATCGATCACGCCGGCTGAGCCCCGGCCTTACTGAGGCTGAGGCTGCGGGACGCCGTTGGCGTAGTAGTACTGCCGCGCCTGCACCTTCACCGAACCCGCCGGCAAGCTGGTGATATCCACTTTGAGCCGCCGCTTTTCGCGGTACGCCGTGGCGGGGTCGATATCCGGAACATAGCGCAGGATGTACTGGGTGGTGATTTCGCCCTGCAGTGCCTGCACGGATTTATTCACCGCCATGGCGATCGCCGCGGTATATCCACCGGTGCCCACGTGCAGCGCATAGTTGCCTTCATCCGATGGGGTCGAAAGGTAGCCCGAGACGGTGTTGCCGTAGGGGTCGTCCAGGGGATGTTCCACGTGGCCGCCGGTCTCGGTGGCGATGCGCTCCAGGTTAGCGGCATCGTCGCTCGAAGATCCGAACGCCAACGTGCTGACCCCATAGACCGTTACCAGGTTACGCTGCGCCAGTTCAATCACCTGGTCCAAGGTGTAGTCGCTGGCGGTGTCGTGCCCGTCGCCGATAATGATGATCACGCGCCGCGGCTGGTAAGGCTCGCCGGGGACCAGGGTCCGATCGGTGCAGGCTTTGTAGATAGCGTTGTAGAGCGCTGAGCCGCCGCCCGGCTTCATGCGGTCCACCGCGTTGGTCAGCTTGTCCGGATCGTAAGTGGTGTTTACCTTCAGCTCGGCGGTAGTGCTGTACGAAATCAGGTACCCCGTGTAATTCGGGTCGTAGGGCATCAACCCGTCGATCAATTGCTTGGTGGCATCCTGGAATTTGTCCCAGTGGCTCAGGCTGCTGCTGCTCACATCCACCAGGAAACCGATTACGGTATGTTGCCGCGTTCCCGGCGTGTCATGGTAGAAAAACGTGATTTTCTGTGTCCGCCCCTCGTCCTGAATGCGAAAGTCCTTCTCTTCCAGGTTGGCCACGTAGCGGCCCTTTCCGTCGGTGACGGTTACCGGTAGGATGACTTCCTGGGTTCCGCCCTTGAACAACCGCGGCGGCTGGGTGGGTTGCGCCGGCGGCTGGGCAACTGGCGCCGGCGGCTGGATAGTCTTAGCTTGTGCCGGCAGCGTAGGGGATGGCGATCCCTTC
>CAZARO010000961.1:0-3006 GCA_964487165.1 uncultured Solibacteraceae bacterium
TAACGCAGAATCCCAGCTTTCCGGCAATGTAAGTGACATTGGGATGGTATCCTGCACGCGACCCAGGGGGTACCCCGGCAATCTTCGCCGAGCGGCCTGTTCACAGGCATCCGAGGCGGGTTACCAACTGTTATCAACCCGCCCCAGGTTGACAACCTGCCCCACTGAGTGGCGGAACCTGTCACCGTATTTTGCGAGACTCAGTAGCTGGCGGAATCATGCGCCGAGCCCTTACTCAGTTCTTAGCGGGGCTGGTTAGAATCTTATCCACGGTCACGCTGGCCTTACTATCCGCCGTGACCGTGACCTCCTGGCCGTACGATTCGAACTGGCGCATATATTCGGCGTTGGCGTATTCCACCTGCGAGTCCATGACATACAGCATGTAGTCGCCCGGCGTGACGCCCGTCATAGTGAAGCGCAGCATAGAATCGCCGCCCCCCCGGTCAGCGAAGTACACCTGCTTCTCCATCACGAGTTCGTTCCCGGCCTTGTGCAGCAGGTACGCCGAAACGTTGGGAGGCAGTCCGGAATCGGGACGGGTGACCGTGCCTTCAATGCCGCCACAATGGTTCGTGAGTACGATTTCGACCGGCCCCGGCGAAACCCCGGCGGTGACCGTCAACCCGTCGCGCACGTCGCGCCCGCCTTCCAGAATCGATCGGACACACCATTGCGGATCGGGGATTTGGGGAGCGATCCGGTAGGTCTCCGGCGGAACGTTGGCGATGTGAAACTTGCCGTCCACGTCTACGGGAGCGCCATTCCCGAAGCGCGACGCCGAGAGAGCCACGTACCCCCCCGCCCGCTGCTGCCCCGTATCTCCCTCCATGCGCACGATGCCGTCGATGCCGGTGGTGGCCGGCTCCAGCGCAATCCCCGAGACATCCGCGTTTCCCACGGTAACGATGGTATTGGCCTGCATGCTGTTCCTGCCGTCTTGCGCAGAGGCCGTGAGCAGGTACATTCCCGGCGTCACATGCGAGATCCGGAAAGTCTTTGCCTGGGCATCCCAGCTGCTGTCGCCGACCGATTGCTGGAACATGGGGCCGGACCCCTGGCGGGCCAGGGTTACGCCCACGTTCGGGGCGGTAGTGGCCACCACGCCGCGGACCTCGAACGCCGGCACGGGTTCCGGCAGCCGCACTTTGATCTGCAGCTCGTCGCCGGCCTTCAGATCGATGGGTTGCGCGGCTGCGAGGTCGGTCGCATTGGGGTAGTAGAGCTGCGGATAGGCCAGCGGTTTGGTTCGCCGCGCACCGTTCAGCCGGGCCATGATCGAGATGTAATAACGCCCCGCCGTGAGCCCGTAGATGCGAAAGGAGCCGGTTTCATCGGTGGCGCCGCCGCCGGTTGGCTGATACACCCGCCGCCCGTTGGCCACCTGCTGGCTCAACAGCTGAATGAAGGTGTTCTCCGCGGGCATGTCCTTATCGTCCACCACCGTGCCTTCAATCGCCGCCTGCGAGACCAGCCGGACCACCACTGTGGACGCGTTCTTCCCATCGGTGGAATTGGCCCCCGCGTTCGGCGACACAGCCTGGTTTCCCGGCAGGTACCCGGACTTCTGGCAGGAGATCTGAAACCCGCCCGCGGGCAGATTGGTGATCCGGAACGTGCCATCCGCATCGCTGAGCAGCGTCACTTCGGGCGCCGGTTGGCCTCCCTGGAAGAAGCGCAGCGTCACGTGTGCGCGGGCCACCGGCTCCCCCGTGTTCGCGTCCACCACCCGGCCGGTAAGCTCCCTGTCGGCCGCGGCGGCCAGCCAGCCGGCGAGCATGGCCAGCCCCAGGAATCGAAACGCCCTCATTGGCCTTTGCCCCCATCTTTGAGTAGCGGCACATCCACCTTTACCGGGTCGCCTGCCGTCACTTCCACCGTGGTGGCCTGCGGTTCCACGTCGGCCAGGCTGGCAGGGCCGGCCATCGCTCCCGTGCCGTCCACCGCCCAGGCCCACACCAGGTATCGCCCCGGTGTCAGCCCCGGGAAGACGAACTCACCTTCGTCGTTGGCGAAATCCTCTTTCAACTCGCCCGGATCTTTCGCCGTGCCGCTCAGCAGCAGCACCACCTTGGCACCCGGAACGGCCGCGTCATCGCGGACGGCGCGCATGCGGATGGACCCGCAGTTCTTTGACATCGCGACATCCAGGTGCAACGCCGCGCCCGCGGCCACTTCGAACGGAACGCCGCGCACATCGCGGTCGCCCAGTTTCACTGACTCCACGCAGCTTTCCTCCGGGGCCCACGCGCTCAACCGGTAGCTTCCCGGCGTTACCGCGTCGAAGTGGAATGCGCCGTCTTTGTCGCGCGTCGATCCGCGGAAATCGCCAGGTCCATAGGCACCCCGCAAGATCATGGTCACGCGCTCCGCGTCAATCTTGTTTTCAGCCACCCCATGCAGCGCCACATCCACCGTTCCTGGCGAATCGAAAACCACATCGAGCCCGTCCATATCGGAACTGCCAACGTCCACGGTAAGATCCGCCAGCAACAATCTTTGTACGCCGTTGGCGTTCAAAGACGACTGCGCCCGCAAACGGTAGTGCCCGGGCGGGACGCCGCGGATGGTATAGGTACCTAGCTGAGCGTTCACAAACGCGTTGATCTGGTTGAAGCCTTCGCTGCCGTCGTCGGGCGTCAGATTGACCGAAAATCCGCCCTGCGGAGGCAAGTTTCGCGCATGCCCGCCCACCGTCGCCATGGCTGCGGCCTGGGGGTTGACATCCACCTGCGCATGCTGCCCGGGGGCCAACTGAAACGCGCGATTGCAGGTGCGGGCATAGAAACGGTTGTCCACGTGTGTCGCGTAGTCCACCGGTCCCTGGACCGGAGCCGACCCGTCGCGGCTGCCTTCGGCGCAAACCATGTAATTGCCGGGAGCCAGATTGCCAAACCGGAACCGGCCGCGGTCGTCAGTGGATTTCCGCGCCACGTTGGCCATCGCCATCCGCCCGTTTCGTCATACCGGCCGGACTACCGAGACAATGGCGCCCAGCATGGGGTC
>CAZARO010000962.1:0-3003 GCA_964487165.1 uncultured Solibacteraceae bacterium
CGAGCGTGCCATATCAGGGGAACCAGCACGAGTTCCGCGGTCACCAGAAGGGCGCCGGCCCGCGATGCTCCGGCAATCACCGACGCGTACATGGCCGCGGAGACGACTTGAAAACCCAGCGCGCGCGAGCCCCCGCCGAGCGCCTGCACGAGCGCCAGGGGCAGCACCATTTCGATGAAGGCCGCGTATTGGTCGCGGTTGACGAAGGGTCCCAGAACGCCGTCCTGGCTGAAATATCGCACCACCGAGACCACGCTCAGGACGAACGCGAAGGCCACCAAGGTTTGGAGGAATCGGCGGCGAACGCGCGCCGTGGCACACACTTGCAGGGCCAGAAAGAACGCCAGCAGATTTCCCAGCCACATCAACACCGCGGCCCTTGTATCGGCTCGCCCGGTAGTCCAATGGGCGGCCAGTTGCAGCACGCCCCACGCGACCGCGCCAGCCAGCGGAATCAAAGGCAGGCGGAAGCGCAGTTCAAAGGGATGGACCACCAGGGCGATGGCCCAAATTCCACCTAGAAGAAACAGGGCAACTTGAAAAAGCGTGGGGTTGATCCATGGCCGGGGGATAAACATGACCACGACCGCGACGGCGAGGATGAGCGCCAGCAGATCGGCCGTCGCCGAGTGCAGCCGGGTCATCGATCGTCACCTATTGAGTCTCGCGTAATGGAGTGACGCTGAGCGCGTTCCGTGGGGCAGAATGGTATCCTGCGCGCGACCCAGGGGGTGCCCCGGCAATCGGCGCCGAGCGGCCTGTTCACGGGCGTCCGAGGCGGGTTATCAGGGCTACCCCCTGGGTCCCGCAGGTTGATAACCTGCCTCACGGTCTGGTGGCCTCTGCCACCGTATTCTGCGAGACTCAGTAGGGTCAGCGCGAACTCCTGCAAAGTCACCGAACCTTCGATACGGGTGGTGCCGAGCATGCGATGGTATCCGAAAATCAACCGCCCGAGAGTGGCGCCATCCGATTGGAAGGGGAAGGTCTGCGCAAGGTCGCCTGCGCCACCCGGCAGGAGTCCGCCGCCGTGGAGTGCGTCCTGACCGTTCTCGATCGCCAGGGTACACATCAACCCCGACTCCGCGCCGATGCCGGAGACGCGATAGCGCACCTTCAGGGCGTACCTGCGCTGCGGCAGTAAAGGCACGTACCGGCTCATAATCTCGGTGTTTTCGGCCTGCTTGCCGGAGAAGCTGAGGATCAGACCGGAGGGCGTGCGATCCGCATAGATGCCATCCGGCGCCGAGAACTGCCAGTCGAATCCGTGCCCCGAGCCCAGCCGGCGGAGATCCGGATCGGCGATCAGCTTCCGTTGAGCGAGCCCGTTCCAGATGAGCAGCGCCCGGCCGCCGCGGCCTGTGGCGAGCGCGCGGTCGCAATACTTGAGCAGCGAGGGAAGGGCATCTTTGTCTGCGTGCGCCAGCACCTTATCGGCGACCGGATCCGCGGCATCGAGCGCCCCCTCGGCCAGCAGAAATTCCAGATACTGGCGCCATACCGAAGGGCGGTCCGGAAGAGCCCGTTCCAGGATGGTCTGAGGGTCCGGGGCGAGGGCCCGGCAGTGGCGGAATTGGGCCGAAACGTCGCCGTACGAGACGGCCAGCGCGGCTTTCACAATGGGCCAGAATTTTTCCGTGTCGCGGCGCTCAAAGTAGAAGTCGGAGAGTGCCCATCGCGGCCCAAAGCCGCTATCCAGTCGCGCCGCGTCCAGCAGGTTGCTTTCGGCGTCGGGAAAGTCGTCCCGCTCTTGCGCGGCCAATCCGAGTTCGAGCCGCAGCGAGGCGTCGAGCGGGTTCAGCGCCGCCCCCTCCTTGAGGATCGGAACGGCGCGGTCAGGGTCCGCCTGCGCCAGGGAGCTGTAGTACTCCGCGGTGCCCGGCGCCAGCCGGATGGCCTCACGGATGGATGCCGCGTCGCCTTTTACGAATAGCCAATCGGCGTGTTGCAGCCGCACGGTCCAGTAGAGGGCCGTGCCGAGCAGCCCCAAAGCCGCCAGCCCGGTGACGCGATAGACCTGCCGGCGTGCCGATTCCATTGTCGGTTCTTTCCGAGAAGTCGTCCAAAGGAGGCGAAAATCTCAAAAATAGGACATACTGGTTACGATTCGAGAAATCATCCTATGTCAGACCGATTGATTTTGCGCGCGCGGGGCCCAGCTTGGAAACCTCGCCGGAAGGCCGCGGCCACTGCTTGGCTGGCCGCCATCGCCGCTCTTGCCGCTAGCGCCTTCGCCCAGACCCAGCCGCCGCCCCAGGCAAAGCCCGGCGACCTGGGATATACGGACACTCCCATGCTGCCGGGGTTGCCCTGGCACGTGCATGACCCGTCCCGTCCGCATCCCAAAGTGGTGACGCCGGGCGCGATCCCGGGAGCGCCGCCGTCCGACGCCATCGTCCTGTTCGACGGTAAGGACCTGGCGCAGTGGGCGCAGGCCGGAAAGGGCGCCGACAAGGGAAAGCTGGTCGAACCGAAATGGCCGGTCCGCAACGGCTACTTCGAGGTGGCTCCCGACAGCGGAGAACTGCGGACGCGCGAGGCGTTCGGCGATATTCAACTGCACGTGGAGTGGTCCGAGCCTGCGGACGTGAGCGGCACCAGCCAGGGACGCGGCAACAGCGGGGTCCTGCTGATGGGCCTGTACGAAATCCAGGTGCTGGACGCCTATAATAATCCTACCTATGCCGACGGACAGGCCGCCGCGATTTACGGCCAGTGGCCGCCGCTGGTGAATGCCGCGCGCAAGCCGGGCGAGTGGCAGACCTACGACATCGTCTTCGAAGCGCCGAAGTTCGACGGAGAGAAGCTGGTGAAGCCGGCCTACCAGACGGTATTCTGGAACGGCGTGATGGTCCACCTGCACAAGGAGTTGATGGGCCCCATGGTGTACCGCCAGGTGGCCCAATACAAGCCGCAGCCCGCCGAACTGCCGCTATCGCTGCAGGACCATCACAACCCGGTGCGATATCGAAATATCTGGGTGCGGCGGGTGGCGGGGTACGA
>CAZARO010000963.1:0-3000 GCA_964487165.1 uncultured Solibacteraceae bacterium
CGAACTTTTCCCGTCAGGCGCATCGTAGCAGAAATACGGCCACGGCGTTCCGGCCGCAAAATGCTACAGCTCAAAAAGCTCTCGCAGTCGACGCGTCCCGCCGGAACCGATCCGGCGATGCCCCTCCGATTCAATCCGGCGGGAGATAACGCCAGCCGGCATTTTCGGCAAGCGTGCCTGCCTGAGCCCGACGGTCCTCCTTTGTGGGCTCGGACCTGTGAGGCGAACAGCCCGACTCTCCCGCGGGCCGATTGGGGCCGGTTTCCAAGCGCCGTCTCGCGGAAAAAGCTGATTGTGCCGGCATTAATCCCACCAACTCCACGAGGCCGCGGCAGTGAGCAAACAGTATAATTGCAAGAGCATCGTGAAAAGCCTTCGCGCCAGTTGCGGCATCCTCGTGGTGGTCCTGTTCGTTACCTCAATGGCTTGCGATACCCCGTACGCCGGTGCCATCTCTGATTTCGGAACGGCCGCCGCAACCGTCGTCCAACAGACTAGAGCCGCCTACATTCTCGTCAATAACACGGTACTCCAGGAGGAGATCCTTTCGCTCGCAGCCAAGCCCGGTCCGCTCAACTCCGACCCCGCCCGAGCTTTTCCCCCGTTTGTCACGCCAGAAGATCTCGACATTCGCAATGCTCTCCTCGATGCGCTGCAAGCTTACGCGACTGCCCTTGGCAACCTCACCGGAAAAACCGCCTCCGACCTCGACAGTGAGACGACCCAGCTGGCCGCCTCTCTCACCGAACTGAGCAAGAACGACCGCCTGGAACATTCCTTCCGCGAAGTGAAGAGCGTTTCCAAAGAGGAAACGAACGCCGCGGCAGCAGGCGTCGATGCCATTGGCAAATTCCTGGTGGAGAAAAGAATCTCCGCCGATTTGCCCGCAATGCTGAAGAAGAATCAACCCCACATCGAAGCCCTGGCGACGCTCCTGATTCATGAAATAGGGGATGTACCGACGGCCGCAGAGCCGGGCAGGCTGCGCGGCAAGCTCTGGCGCACGTACGACAGCCTGCTGCAGGCGCAGGTCACAGCGGTCAACGCGAGTGCGGCAGGTTCGAACGAAAAACAACAGAGCGTCGCCAAGCTGGCCGACCTGGTAACCGCGCAACGCAATGCCGATGCGGCCCTCGGCGGTACACAATCCGCCCTCAAAAAGCTCCTCGCGGCCCATCGGGCACTCATTCAGGTACAAACTGCTCCGGCCAGTTTCAAAACAGAAGTAGCTGCACTCGTTGCTCAGGCCAGGCAGGCACAGGACTATTATGCAAAGCTACCAACCAAATAAGAGCAAGTGATTTCTATGCCTTCGCAAGATGATCTTTCAGCCCTTCAGAAACTGTTCTACAAGCTCTACACCAGCCTCAAGGACGCCTACTGGGCTGCGTCCACCGTCGAATCGAAGGACCTAATCCACGGCGCCGAGGACCTTGTCAACCAGGTACTCGACACGCTCGACCGCGAGGACCTGGAGTCCGACAATACTGCCATGGCGGACCTCACCAGGACTTTGAAGGATTCCATTAAAGATCTCAACGATCTTCAAAAGAAACTCAACGTCATTGTGCACAACGTCGCGATTGCGAACACCGCCATTCAGGCAATTAACGATGCCCTGACCGCAGCCGCCAAAATTGCGGACGCCGCGTGATCGAAGGTGAAACGCGAGGTTGACCGGTCGCGCCGCGGAGTCCTTTGGGGAGGCGCCGCCTAAGGCTGCAAAGGCTAGCGATGTGCTGCGCGCAAGAATTTGATGGAGATGCCGTTCTTGAGTCCTGGCGGACCTTCTCGTTTCGCGCCGACTCGCCAGCGCCTGCCGCCCCTACCACGAGCGCTACAGCTTAAAAAGCTCCCGCAGCCGGCGCGTCTGCACCCTGCTGACCGGAACTTCCGTATGCTTCTTATCGTCCATGCGGAGCTGGTAGCTCGACTTGAACCACGGCACCACTTCCTTGATGCGATTAATGTTCACCAGGTACGACCGGTGTACCCGCCAGAACTGATCGCGATCCAGGGCCGCCTGCAGGTCCTCGATGGTCCGGTAGTTCGAGTGGCCTTCCAGGTTGGTGGTCACCAGCGTGATCAGGCCGTTGTCGATGGTGGCGTAGATCACCTCATTGGCGTCCACAATGAAGTGGCGATTGTTGCAGCGGACCGCCAGTTTATTCCGCGGCGCCGCTTGCGGAGCCGGCGCAGCCGCCATCGGCCCCGTCGATACTTCGGGTGTCTTGCGTTCCTGTAAAGCACGCCGCGCCCGCTCCACGCTTTCCGCCAGCCGGACCTTGTCGACGGGCTTCAAAAGGTAGTCCAGCGCTTCCAGCCGGAAGGCCTCCACGGCGTATTGGTCGTAGGCGGTGACGAAAATGACATGCGGCAGTTCCACGCCCTTTTCGCGTAACTGGCGTACTACACCCATGCCGTCCAGGCCGGGCATATTGACGTCCAGAAAGACCAGGTCGGGCTCCATTTTGCGGATCAGCTCCATTGCCTGCAACCCGTTGGAACCTGTTGCAATTACATCTATTTCCGGGAAATCCTTGAGCAGGTACGAGAGCTCGTCGCAGGCCAGCTGTTCATCGTCAACCACGATGGTGGAAAGGGTAGCTGTCGCACGTTCCCGCATGGAGTTGGTATTATAACATTTCGACAAAAGGAGACCGCACTTTGCCTGTTCCAGACGACGTCCAGATCGCGCCCGCCGAGGGTCGGCGCGGTACCCTGGTCCCTGGCCCATCCATCTCCGCGGGTCGTGCCCGGTTACCATCAGGCCGGTTCCCTCGCACCCGGCGTTTACGAAAGCGCTAGACTTCGGCGCCGCCGCGTCTTATTGTCTTTTAGGAGCATATGAAGGTACTGGTAATCGGGGGAACCCTCTTCATCGGCAGGGCCTTGGTCGACGAACTGGTGAAGGGCGGCCACGAAGTCGCGGTACTGCACCGCAAGCCCAAGCACGATTTCGGGCGCCGGGTGGACAACATCCAGGCCGACCGCAACGAT